>NZ_JAUBPE010000030.1:0-75551 GCF_036700565.1 Microcoleus pseudofavosus SVA1_A4 | reverse complement strand
TACTTAAATGGCTTAATTGGTAGACCTCGAAAAACTGCACAAGTATAAATACTTATCGCAAAAGTGACATGCTCCCTTATTGACATTATTATTCAGACGACTCTACTTTAAATTAAAGCCAATTTCTTCATTAATAGAGCCGTCCGGCATTATTGCCCCTGCAAGCACCGCACCTCTGAGATTTGCGCCAGTTAAAATAGCGCCTTCTAAATTAGCATTGCTCAAATTTGTGACTTGTTTGGAACCTCGGAAAAAAAAGCTGTGCAAGTCAGCACCTGTCAAATTAGTGTCTGCCAAATTAGCATATTGCAAGTCCGCACCGTGCAGCGTCGCATCAGTTAAATTAGCTTCGCTGAGATTGCTTCCCCAAAGTCGAGAATCTAATAAATTAGCATCTTGTAAATTGGCGCGACTGAGATTTGCCAAAGTCAGATTAGCATCCCACAATTTGGTGCCGTTGAAATTAGCTTCCGTCAAATTTGCTCGACTGAGATCCGTGCCCAAAATATCAGCATTTGCTAAATTGGCGCCGCTGAGGTCGGCATCAGAAAAGTCAGCATCTTTTAAATTAGCACCCGACAAGTTGGCGCCGGACAAATTTGCGCCGCTCAAGTTGGCTTCTTGGAGATTAGCTCCCCGCAAATCGACAGCGCTCAAATCGCACTGCTTCCACAAAAAGCTGACGCACCAATTATCTTTTAATAGCTGACTCAAATCCTCCGCATTCGCGGCCATCACAGGAGGAGTTAAGTAGAGAGTGAACAGGACGATCGCCAACACTGCAGCGAAGATTTTTTTCAACTTCAGGACTCTTTTCATTGACACTAATTTGCGCAATAGATTCTTGATGTATACTCAAAGCATAGCAAACAATCAGCAAGTTTTCTCAGCAATCTTCCTCAAAAATATTAATTAAATGTTAATCGGGCGTTGGCGCAGGCACAAATTTAACAGGGGCAGTCTCAGAGGCACTTTGAGCTAGAAACCCGGTTGCTTTACAGATGCCTCGCTGCCAAACTAATATTTTTCGTAAAAACCGGGTATAAGATGGTCGCCCGTGTTCGATCGGGATTTGCCGATCGAATATCGCTACAAAGTAATACTTGCGGCGGGCAGTTGCGATCGATCCCGCAGGGGCTTACCTCCAAACAATTCAGGTATGAACTTCTGAAGATGGGAAGGAAGAAACCGCTCAGCTCGTGAAAATCCGAGATTTAGTGGGTTGTAGACGCAATTATCCCGGCGTTGTGACCGGCATCACTAACTAAGCCCAACTCTCCTCACAAAAGTCAAAGCCCCAGCATCACCAAATCTCATCAAACTTATCACGTTCCTGACACTACGGATATCACTGTCAGTAGCTGAAGTATCGAGGAAAATGAGAGCATACAGTTAAACCCCAGCCCTGCGATGCCTACTATCCCCCTTCTCCCGAGTCAATTAGTTGTCACAACTATTTTCCAGTCGATCGAATCTTTGGGATTCGCTAATATTGCAGGCAAAGTATTTTCGGGCGAGCAAGCTGAATCCCGACAAGAGGCAAATTTAAAAGTTAGTACCAAAAAGTTTTACACTCTGGGTTTAAAAAATCTCGAAAAAAAAGACTGGCACGGTGCGATTAAAAATTTTACTGCCGCAATTAACATTAATCCGCAATTCGCGTCAGCTTACAACGATCGAGGTATGGCCCGCTACAAATTAGGCTACAAACAGCCTGCCGTTGAAGATTTAACTACCGCTATCGAACTCAATCCTTACCGAGCCAAGTATTACAGCAATCGCGCGTTTATCCTGACTCGTTTAAAAGATTATACTGCGGCGATCGCGGATTACAACTCGGCACTGCTGCTCAACCCCAATTTAGCTCAAGCTTACTTTAACCGAGGCGCTATCCGCCTGCAAATGGAAAATTCCCTGGCAGCATTAGCTGATTTTGAGTCAGCAATTCGTCTCGATCGCGATTTTGCTAAAGCTTATTTCAACCGAGGAGTGACTAGATATAAATTGAGAGAGGTTCAGGGATCATTTGAGGATTTGCAGAAGGCGGCAGGGCTTTTTAAGCACCAGGGAAAAATGGATTATTATCAAGATGCGCTTTCTAAAATTAGAAAGCTATGGTATTAGTTTAATTTGGGAATTTGGATTTGGGAATTGGGAATTGGGAATTGGGAATTGGTAAGGTGCGGCGAGGCGCACCCTACATCTATACTTAAAGTTAGCCAATTCTCAAGGCTGCATCCCCAGTTGGTAGATCGTTAGGACGAGGAATCGTAGATAAAGGAATTGCAAAGGCTGCATTTTGAACGGAGGCGACAGTAGAATTTTGTACCACAGTAGAAGCCCCTGCCAAGTTAATGACAGTATTGCTTCCAGATTGAGTGAATGTAGTATCGGATAAATTTCCTGTCAAAGCAATGCGATCGCCTTCCTGTGGTCTAAAATCAACTATTGTATGACTTGTCGGGAGTAGGATAATAAAAGGAAGAGTAGCAGGATCTACTCCTAGCAACACAAAAGTATCAGCACCGCTACCTCCTGTGAGAGTATTGTTGCCTGTATCTCCAATCAAAATATCATCGCCATCACCACCATTTAAGACATCATTTCCTTGGCCACCCCGTAGAAAATCATTGCCAGCCTCGCCATTGAGAATATCGTCGCCGAAATTGCCAATCAGAATATCGTTACCAACACCGCCGCTAATGGAGTCGTTACCTTTGCCGCCTCGCAAAAAGTCGTCACCCGCTTCGCCACTGATGGTATCATTGCCTTGGCTGCCGTTAATGGCATCATTAGTTGGGGAACCGACGATGCGATCGTTTGCGCTACCTCCTAATACGCCGCTGGGATTTTGTTGAGAGTCTTGGGAAGTGACTTGATAGTTGTTGGTGGTGTTTTGCAATCTGAGCGATCGCAAAGGCAGATTTACCAGATTAGTATTATTAACAAAATTGTTGAGCGCAGTAGCATCGCTAATGATACTGGAAACCCGACTGGGGACGATTCCTTGAACGACTTTGGCGCTAGAAATGCGATCGCCCTGCTGCACCGCATCCACCGTTTCAAAACCTTGAGTAACTTTGCCAAAAACAGCATAATTACCATCCAAAAACGGCAAAGCGTCCAAAGCAAAATAAAACTGCGAAGAAGCCGAATTCAAAGCTGTAGAACGAGCCATTGCCACGGCCCCGCGAGTGTGCTGCAACTGCGGCGTCTGGGTTACAACTTGGTTGTAAACAGGTTGCGCGGCCCCTTGCGGCTTAATTTCCAAAGGAATAAAACGCGCCTGATTGGTATCCGGGTCAATAAAACTACCCGTTCCCAATTGACTTGCTGGAATTGTAGTATCTTTGCTGCGCGGATCGCCTCCTTGCACCACAAAAGGATCTGGCTGGCGCACAACTCGGTGAAACATCACCCCGTCGTAAATGCCGCGTTCAACTAAGTCAACAAAATTTCCCCCAGTAATCGGGGCATTAGTGCCGTCTACTTCGATCGTAACGGGTTGACCGTTAATTACCTGGACTACTGTAACTTTGCCTGTTAACGGGAGTGCAGCGCTCATGGGTAAATTGCTATTGGAGTGAGTGATATTTGGGTTTTAGAAGCAATCCGCGAATTGCCCCTACCCATTTAATCAGAAAACAGTAAACTTGTGTTAAGTACAGTTCTACTTCTATTTTTATGATGTCCCGTCGCAAGTTTTTCAGCACTTTATTGGCAATTTGTCTAGTCTTTCTGAGTTTCAATTTTGCCGCACCTGCATTTGCCCTCGGCGGCAAGCTTCCGGCAGTGAATGAAGCCGCACCGGATTTTAGTTTGCCGACAAACAGCGGCGACGGACAAGTGTCCCTGTCCGATTTTCGCGGTAAGTGGCTGGTAGTCTATTTCTATCCGAAAGACTTTACATCGGGTTGTACGATCGAAGCGCGTCGATTTCAGCAAGACTTGCCGAAATACTTGGCAAAGAATACTCAAATTATCGGCATTAGCGCTGATGATGTCAACTCCCACGCGGAATTTTGCGATTCGGAAGGTTTGAAATTTCCGCTGTTAGCTGATACCGATGGGAAAGTCAGTAAAGCTTACGGTTCTTGGATGAGTTTCATCTCGGCGCGGCACAGTTTTATTATTGACCCTGAAGGCGTTTTGCGAGAAACTTTTGTCAAGGTTAATCCGGCGATTCACTCGAAAGAAGTTTTGGCTCGTTTGGGAGCATTGCAGGCTAACGGGTAATAGGTGCGATCGCATAACCTCAATCAAATAAGTTTGTAGTGAGGACGGTCGTACTCACTACAAACGTTATCAGGGTTATTTTACGGGACACGATGCCTGGTAATACCCAATCCGGCTTTAATACCCTCTTTATTCTTTAGTCCCTAAGAGCTAGGACCAAAGTTTGTGCAGGATCGGTTTCTACCGCCGAGTTTTATCTCAAATCTCAAATCTCAGTGAGAATTAAACTTGCTATTGACTGCAACAGTCTCGGAAGAAGATTCATGCTCTGAAAAATTTCTATTTCTGCTACCAAGGCGACGTTCCGGGTCAATTCCCTCGAAGGTTGGCGGCAACCAAACTCGGACTACCAACAACACTCCCAAAACTAGCAAAAATACGCCTGTTGATAATATTTGAACCCAGGGAGTTTCCAGCACTCCCCGCACGATAACTTCTCGCAAAACAGATACTATACAAACTTCCACAGCCACGCCTATCGAAACGCGCTGCTCCTGCAAGTAAATAATTAGCAGCCGAAATAATTCTACCAAAACCAATAAAAATAGAATGTCGGCAGTCACTTGCTGAAAATTTAAAGGAGGCAGCAGCGAGAAAAACATTTCTCGCAGTTCGATCACCATGAAACAGAACAAACCGATACACAAAGAAATTACAATTAAATCTTGAACTGTTTCGAGAGCGCTGACTATTAGTTTCAGATTCAACCATTGGGGGGGGTGATTGGTCTGGTTATTTGAACGGTTTTGCATAGATGGCTCCTGCAATATGTTTGACTTGCTTACAGCTTAAGTTAAAGTGAGCTTATCTTTGACAAAAAACTGGTTTAATTTATTTATAACCATCATAAAACTTCCCTCTGTTGACAATTTCCCACAAACTTTTATTTACCGCGCAGGTGGGTTGACATTTTGCCAAACTTTGTGCTAATTCAGACCTGCTATTAGTAGATTTGAATGGTGAAAAGCAGAAGCCAATCGATTTTAGATTTTAGATTTTAGATTTTAGATTGAAGAATGGGATAATTGAAGAAAGCGACCTCACGGATGAATCCGGGGGCTGGTTATCGGATACTATATTTTTTATTTCTGCACGGATGAATCCGGGGGCTTGTACCCTGGCTGATGAAGGTCAAAATCCTAAAATGCTGCAACTGCTATAAAATATGAAAATTGTAAAGAATTATTTACCACAGCTTGATAAACTCAAGCTAGCGACTCTCGGCTTTAATCGTACAAAAGCCGGAAAGTTAACCCAAAAACCAAAAGTAATCCAGAGAGGATTGAACACAATGGCATTTGAACTCGCACCATTACCCTTCGCCGCTGACGCCCTAGAGTCAGATCATATGTCGGCCGAGACGTTTTCGTTCCACCACGACAAGCACCACGCTGCTTACGTGACCAACCTCAACAAACTGATTGAAGGCACTGAACTTGCCAGCAAATCCCTCGAAGAAATTGTCAAGGAATCTGCTAAAGACCCATCCAAAGCAGGCATTTTTAACAATGCAGGTCAAGTTTGGAACCACAATTTCTTTTGGAATTCCCTTGCACCAGGCGGCGGCGGCGCTCCGACAGGAGCTTTAGCTGAGAAAATCAATGCCGACTTCGGCAGCTTCGACAAATTCAAAGAAGAATTCAAGACTGCTGCGACAACTCAGTTCGGTAGCGGCTGGGCTTGGCTGGTTGTGGACAACGGCACTTTGAAAGTTACCAAAACTGCCAACGCCGACACCCCGGTAGCACACGGCCAAATCCCGTTGCTGACTTTGGATGTGTGGGAACATGCTTATTATTTGGATTTCCAAAACCGCCGTCCCGACTACATTACTAATTTCTTGGATAATTTGGCTAACTGGGATTTCGCAGCAGCAAATTTGGCTGCGGCTTAGTAGCATCTGAGTTTGAGGACTAAAGTCCTCACTACAAACTTCAGAGGTTCGTAGTGAGGACTTTAGTCTTTCTTGAGATGAGTATTAACTTGAGTTTGACGGGCGCGGTGCAACGCTGGGCGCAGCAGTGAAAATAAACGCCGAAGCCGATCGAACTACTTCGTAGTAGTTAAAAAATTCTGAAATTGTGTTATAATGCGATCGGTAACTGTTTTACGAATTTTGTAGTTTTAGTGGCTGTTCGCGCGATGACCTCTTCACCAACCATAGCACCCGTTCGATCGAGTCAAGTTACCCGCAAACCTTATCCCAACTATCGGGTAATAGTCCTCAACGACGATTTCAATACATTTCAGCACGTTGTGGAATGTTTGACGAAATACATTCCAGGGATGACGAGCGATCGAGCTTGGAAACTCGCCAACCAAATCCACCACGAAGGTCAGGCCACCGTCTGGGTAGGCCCGCAAGAGCAAGCAGAACTTTATCACATGCAGTTGAGCCGTGCTGGACTTACAATGGCTCCGCTAGAGTCAGGTTAAGATTTTTTAATTCACATTTACAATACTTACTTTGAAACTTGCCAAAATGGCAACATCACTTCCTCCTCTTGATTTAGATTATTTGTAAACACACCTAATCTTTTACTCAACTAGGAGATTTTTATGAATCATCCTTTTGATCTAGATATTGCTGACCTGGAAGCAATTGATTTGGATTTTGAAGAGACGCTAAGTGATGAAGAGGCCGCCCGCATCGGCGGTGGAATAATGGCTACCACTCTAGCTATAGGTGAAGAAGGTGGTGGGATACAGTGTATCTCAGCTCCCTGTCCGGGAAGTGAGGGAGGAGGAGGATTTCCTCCCCAGCCTATTCCCATTCACCCTCCGGTGACCACTCTGGCTATAGGTGAAGAGGGTGGAGGATCTTACACGAAAGCTTGGTTTGAAGGCGGTGGAGGTCCTCTTGATTGGTAATCTCATTCGTGCCGGCAATGGTAGAAATTCTGCCTAATTCCTGAACTATTCCGATTTTTTCTGTAATAAGACTTTCAAAGATTCAGCCTCATTCGAGTGTTTTTTTTCAATATATAAAAAGTTGCAACACTCTCAAAACAAGTGAGGCAACTTTTCATATTTGTAGTTGATTTTAGCACAGTTTTAATTTTCAAATTTCCCATGAACATTTTAATTCTGGGTAATGATTCAGATGCTCATGCTGCTCATATAAAAGATGCTCTCACCCAAGCCGGTGCAGAAGTAGATTATTTAGATACCTATCTGTTTCCAAGACAGTTACGTCTGTCTTGGCAACCTGATACCCTGGTAGGGTGCTTGACGCTACCCGGAGGTCGCCAGTTGAATTTTCAAGATATTCACAGTGTATTTTGGCGCAATTTTTCCGGTGTTGGCGTTGCACCTTTAAAAGATGCAAATCAACAGCAAGTTGCATGGAACGATTCCATGAGTACGGTGCGATCGCTCATGCAAGCTTGTCCGGCTCGCTGGATTAATTCTTGGCAGGCATACCAATTTCATAAAGAAAAACCCCTACAAATGAGCAAGGCAAAGCAAATAGGAGTGACAATTCCTGCAACTTTAATCAGTAACAATCCAGAGCAAGTTAGGGAATTTGTCGAAAATCATGAAAAAGCAATTTTTAAGCCTGTTTATGGTGGCGCTCATACCAAGTTAGTGACAGAGGCGCATTTAGAACCTAATCGCCTGGACTTGGCTTTGAGTATTTCTCCTGTCACAATACAAGAGTATATTCCTGGGACAAACATTCGCAGTTATGTGATTGGTGAATCAGTTTATTCTGCCGAAATTAGCAGTCAAGCTTTGGATTTTCGGGAAGATTTAGAGTCAGAGCTAATTCCGATAGATTTGCCAGAATCAGTTAAAAAACAATGTTTGGCAATATTAAAGGCATTTATGCTAGAGTGGACTGCTATTGATTGGCGTGTCAAGCCCACGGGTGAGTATGTATTTTTAGAGGCAAATCCTAGTCCGATGTTCAGACATTTTGAGCGTCAGACTGGTTTTCCGATTACACAAAAATTAGTCCATCTCTTAATGTATTAACTGGGATTTAAGAGGCGATCGTAATTTTGCCAATCATTCCCGCCTCTGTATGTCCGGCTACCGTACAGCGCAGGTTGTAACTTCCCGATTTCATCGGCACAAACACCCATTCTGCCATAGCGCCCGGTTTAATTTCCAATTCGTGAATCGCTCCTTTAATTTCCACTTTCCCCGCTTCCACTTTTTGAGTCCAACTCGCATCAGCAAACTTTTTAGCAGTAAAATAATGTTTCTGCGAACTGGGATTTTTTAGCACTAATTTATAGCGCTTGCCCGATTCAAATTCTAGCAAATTGGGAAAAAATTTGAGTTCCCCAGCTTCGTTACCCAAACTAACAGTAATTTCGGTGACAGGTTGCCGAGACAAATCACCGGCAGCACTAGCAATTCCCGCCGGCATCAAGATTGTGCTCAAACATAAAATTAGTCCCAAAATCACCTTGAAAGTTTTTTGTAACCGCTGGCTGCGGTAGAATTTGCCTAATTGCCAACCGAGTAAATTGATCGTGGCTGTTCAGACTACTATTAACTGACTAATCACTAATGACTAATGATTTAATTCGATCGCCAAACTTCATCCCAAGGCCCGCCCCCAACTTCCAAACCCGACAAAGAACTTTGAGCCTCTAAGATAATTCTAGAACGCTGCTTGCCATTTTTGTCAACATTTCCCCCCAACAACTCTCGCAGTTGCAAGCGCAATTCGCCGTGCGTCGTATCCCGGCAGCAAAAAGCCAGACCTTTTTCTGTAGGAGCTCGCAGATAAGTACCAGAACTGTTTGTAGTGGCAATTAACTCAACTTCAAACTGACTGTTTCTAGCCTGCATTTTCCAGCTTCCCCAAGGTTCAATAGTCCAACTAACTTGGGAATTCCAAGGCACAAATTCGTAAAATTTGCCTCGGTAATGCAGACAAATCATTGCCACCGATTCCATCCACCACAGCACGCCCCGCTTGCCGCCGCCAGCAGTTAAAGCTAAATCGCTTTCGCCTTGAAAACAATTGCAATTAACCCAAAACCATTTTTGCGGAAAAGCACCGCCCCAGTTTTTTTCGCTGTAAGCGGGAGCATCTTTAAATTGGTAGCGTTCGCCGTTCCAATCAATCCAGCCCGTGGCTAAACCGTGCGCCATTAAAATTTGCCATCCCGGTTCAAATATGGGTAGATAAGATACCATTCCCGCCGTTGATTTCTGGATTTCTTCAGAGTTTCCCCAGCCATAAATAGGTTGAATTTCGTACTGCCAAAAACAGTGGCTGCCGCTTCCCGGATCGTGCAGATAACCTTGATTTAAAGTAGCAGTAGCTTGATAGCCTTCTTCGACGCTGCTGTCGAATACTTGCGGTTCTAAATATTCGGGTTTAATTTGTAAATCTGTTTTGCCCCAATGTCCGAAACCTAAGCTTTTTCGGTGCGCCCAAAACTTATTTACATCGGGAAAGGTGCGGCACAAATAGCTATCTTTCGGGCCGAGAATTTGAGCTGCACCGCCACTGTAAGGTTGACCGCCTCTGGGGTCTTCTATTGAATACATGAAGGCAAAGGATTGTCCGTGAAGCGGTAATGTTATTCGGTAGTACCAGCCTTCAAAAAAGCGGCGGGAACTGCCGTCCCAGTGGTAGCCGCTGTGGGGAGTTTCAATAGTTTTGAGTTTTGAGAGTGAATTTGACATAAAATTACCAATAGCAGAAAGAAGAGTCAGTAGTCAGTAGTCAGTAGTCATTAGTTAACGGTTAACAGTCAACAGTCAACAGTCAACGGTTAACAATGCCCAATGCCCAATGCCCAATGCCCAATGCCCAATGCCCAATGCCCAATGCCCAATGCCCAATGCCCAATTCCTAATGACTAATGACTAATATGATAGGATATTAATTATGTCTTTAGCACTTTGGCGATCGCCCTTAGCTCGCGCCATCCACCGCAACCACAGTCTTCCTTTTGCCCGCTACTTGCAATTGGCAACGGTTCGCGCAGACGGGCGTCCGGCCAACCGCACTGTGGTGTTTCGAGGCTTTTTAGCAGACACCAACCATTTAAAGTTTATTACAGATATTCGCAGTCAAAAGGTAGAGGAAATTAATCTCTATCCTTGGGGTGAAATTTGCTGGTATTTCCCCAAAACTCGCGAACAATTTCGGATTGCTGGAAAGCTAGTTTTGGTAGGGGCAGATTATTCAGAGGCCGAGTTGCGCTCATCGCGCCGCACAGCTTGGCAGGAGCTTTCTGAGGGGGCTAGATCGCAGTTTGCTTGGCCGCATCCGGGGGAAGACAAAGCGGAGGCTGGTGCTTTTGATTCTGCTTCCCCAGGTGCGATCGAGCCGCTGCCTAATTTTTGCTTGCTGTTGTTGGAACCGGAAACGGTGGATTTTTTGGAGTTGCGGGGGGAACCGCAGAACCGATCGCTTTATGGGCGCGACGGGGAGGGAAATTGGTTTGTGCGATCGGTTAATCCGTGAAAAGGAAGTCATTAGTCAGTAGTCATTAGTTATTAGTCATCAGTTAACAGTTAACATTCACCAATTCCCTGTTTGGCCAATTCCCTATGCCCTATGCCCTATGCCCTATGCCCTATGCCCAATTCAAATTTTAGATGCCGCTGCCGTCGAAAAATTCTTGAATTGCTTTATCTTTTAACTTGCAGCTAGGGGTTGTAACTAGCTGTGTTTTTTCGGCTAAGGCTACGTTGCTGGCTTGGTTTAAAGCTTCTGATACTGAGTGGAAATTGTGGGAATTGGAAACAGAAGTTAAGGAGACAGATGCTTGAGGGAGCAAACTTTTTACTTGCTGTTCGAGGGACTCGATGCGATCGAGCAAAGATCGAATTACCGCAGCTTCCGAATCCGGCAAGCTGCCGTGTTCTAGGGGATTGACGCGCACTCCCGACCGGTAGACGATGCGGCCGGGAATCCCTACAACCGTACAGTCAGACGGTACGTCTCTGAGGACGACCGAACCGGCGCCGATGCGAACGTTGTTGCCAATTAGCAAATTGCCGAGTACCTTGGCGCCGGCACCGACAACTACATTTTCGCCGACGGTAGGGTGACGTTTGCCGCTTTCTTTGCCAGTACCGCCGAGGGTGACACCTTGGTAAATTAGGGCAAAATCGCCGATAATCGCAGTTTCGCCGATTACAACCCCCATTCCGTGGTCGATGAATACGCTTTTGCCGATCGTTGCCCCCGGGTGAATTTCAATTCCGGTCAAAAAACGAGCAATGTGGGAAATGAAGCGGGGGATGAAGGGAAGTCCCAGCACGTAAAGCCAGTGTGCGAGGCGGTGCAGCACTAGGGCCTGAAGACCGGGGTAGCAAAACAAAACTTCCAGCCAGTTGCGAGCGGCAGGGTCGCGATCGAAAATTATACTGAAGTCAGCTCTAAGGGTCTTTAGCACTTTCGGATTTACCAATTTTGGTTAAACACGCCACTTTTAATTTTACATTTTACTGGATGGGGGAAGTGAGCGGTCGATCGGGAGATTGCGGGAGATTGCGGAGTGGAACTGCGGGAGATTGGGGGAGAATTGGATGATATTTTCTTGTCCCCATCCAACAGCGCCGCTGCGTTCTATTCCTGTACTGAGATTGTATAGCCAGACTTGACTCCGGGTTCGAGAGTACCGACCCAAATCCTGTAAGAGCCTGCTTGCCAGTCTGAATCAACAATGCCGGCATCTTTATTCTGACCTGTATCGTCTCCGCAGCGGACGGTGTTACCGTTGGGCCCTTGTACGAGTAAGGTTGTGTCGTTGCCTCCGCTGTTGACTTGGATTGCGAGTTTGGAAAAGCTTTGCTGCAATACTATGATGTGGTCGGGAGTTGGAGTGGCAAAACCCAAACATTTGTTTTTCTGGCGATCGGCGTTGGCTATGGCAGATAGAGAGTACGATCCGCCTGTGGAACCTCTCAAAACTGCTGTTGGGGCTCCAAAACCTCGCGATAAAGTTAAGGTGCCGAAATTGGCTGTTTCTGCTAAAACTGGTAGGGCGGCGATCGCGGCGATCGCCGCCAAGAGTGCACCGTTTTTGAAATTGGCTCGCTGATTAAACAACATGGCAATATTCCTCGCTCACAACTTAAAATCACAACTCAGAATTTACCCATCGCAGCCCCTACAATCATAACTCTGGAGGAAAAATAACTTTTTTTAAATTTATTCAAAACCTCCTGGCTTCTCTTGCTTATGTCTATCAGAACAATCCGTGTGCGATCGCGCTCCGAGTGCCACTCCAATTTCTGCCACAGGCGATCGACTCATATCCGAAATTGTACGGTGTCAAGATGATTATTTTGATACTCCTAGCCTTGGTGTTGGCGATCTGTTCCCTATTGACACAGGTTTTGGTATTGTTACCTATGGGTCTATCTGGCTGGCTCCACTTCCCTAATTGGCTGAGCCTGACCTTGATTTTGCTGGCTATTTCTTGGTGCTTGGGGGATTAGTCAGCAGTTAGCATTCATGAGTTATTAGTCAAAAACTAATTATCAATGATTCCGCTTCCTCCAACGATCGAGGCCCGAGCCTCCCCGGCCTGATGATGTATACTTCACAATTGACAATCAGGAATCTAAAATCTTGGATTTGACATCTACCTATAGAATGATGCAACGAGAAATTTCTTCGCTCTCTGGATTTCGCTCTTCTGACAAAACCCTGCGGGAAACTCCTAAGAAACAGGATCGTCCGATACACCGGGCGATGGTGTTAATGCTGGTGGCAACCGGTTTGCTGGGCCTGCACGCTAGTCGGCTGGTGGAATTGCAACTGGTACAAGGGAAGCAAAACCGGGAACGGGCCGAAAACAATCGCGTTCGCCTAGTACCAATGCCGGCGAATCGCGGACACATTATCGATCGCAACGGCAAGCTGCTAGCGGCAAACAATTTAGCTCGATCGGTATATTTGTGGCCGAAAGAACAAACGCCGGAAGAGTGGAAAGCGACAGCAGAAAAGTTGAGTCCGCTGCTTAAAATCCCGGCCAAAGAAATTTTACAAAAATTAAAACAGGTCGATCCTCTATCCTACAGACCGGTGCGGATCAAGCAAGCGATGCCGCCAGAGGTGTTTGTGCCGCTAGCAGAACAGGTGGGACAAATGCGGGGAGTGGAAGTGCGGCCCGAAGCGAACCGCTATTATCCCGAAGGCAGTTTGGCGGCTCACGTTCTCGGATATATTGGCGAAGCTACCGAAGTAGACTTGGAAGCTCACCCGGAATATCCGATGGGGATGATTGTGGGTCAGATGGGCATAGAAGCGAGTTCTAACAAGCAGATTGCGGGAGTTTGGGGCGATCGGCTGATCGAGGTAAATGCCCAAAATCAAGAATTGCGGCTGATGGGAGAGACACCGCCCAAACCGGGCGAGGCGGTGCAGCTAACCATAGACTTATCCATGCAAAAAGCAGCCGAAAAAGCCCTGGGGAACCGCCGGGGGGCAGTAGTGGCCCTGGACGTGAAAACTGGTGGGGTATTAGTTATGGCCAGCCACCCGACTTTTGACCCCAATCTCTTTACGCGAAAAATCACTAAGGATGACTGGGCAACTCTTCAAGACCAGGAAAATTCATTTTTGAATCGGGCCATGCAAGGCTATCCCCCCGGCAGCACTTTTAAAATTGTGACTTCCGTCGCGGGCATGGAGTCGGGCAAGTTTTCGCCGGACTCAATTCTCGGTACTTCGTCTTACATCACTGTGGGGGGAATTGATTTTAACGAACACAGCGGCGGTTACGGCGACATCGGCTTTCGGGAGGCCTTGGCTTTCAGCAGCAATACGTTTTTTTATCAAGTGGGGATGAGTACGGGGCCGGAGCAAATTTCTAAGTGGGGACACCGCTTGGGAATTGGCAAGGATACGGATTTGAATCTTTTGGGGCTAAGCGGTGGCAATCACGGTCAAATCCCGACGCCGGAGGATAAGGAGAAAATGTATAAAGAACCTTGGTATGCCGGTGATACAGTAACGATGTCGATCGGTCAGGGGTTGGTGTTGGTGACTCCTTTGGAGGCGGCGGTGATGGTGAGTTCGATCGCTAACGGCGGCTATCGGGTGAAGCCTCATCTTTTGACTTCTATGACCGGCACAGCGGAGACTAAACGGGTATATACGGGGATGAAACCTTCAACAATTCAGGTGGTTAAGGAAGGACTGATCGCGGTGGTTGCCGAGGGTACGGGACAGGGGATGAATGACGGTACGATTCCGATGACGGCGGGCAAAACAGGGACTTCGGAGGTTATTGGACAGGAGGATCACTCTTTGTATGTGGCTTTCGGGCCTGCTGACAAGCCGGAAATTGCGATCGCCGTGGTTGTGGAAAATGGCGGTTTTGGTTCTATTGCCGCAGCCCCGATCGCGAAAGAGGTGTTTCAAGCTTATTTTGGGCAACCGAAAAAGGTGAAGCAGCCAGTAGTTATTAGTCCTTAGTTATTGGGAATTGGTTGTTGGTTATTGGTTGTTGGTTAGTGCGAGCGTCCCGATCGCGAGCGGGACGCTCGCACTGCACAATAATTATCAGCGATTACCCCGACAGGATATTACCAATTACCCATTCCCGATTACCAAAAACCAAAAACCAATAACAAATGATATCAATTCCGGCTGCGCCGGAATGATATAGAGGACACGGCAGTGCCGTTTCCCTACCGCGATCGATTGTAGGGACACGGCACTGCCGTGTCCTGATTTCGGGTAAAATTAATTCCCATACAACCGGAATTGATATGACTAATAACTCATGACTAATTCAGCCGCATAAATATTGTAGCTTTGCGAATTCCTGTTATTTCTCCGGTACTGGTGACTGTGAGCGATCGCAAGTGGTCTAAAAATGGTCTCGCTGAAAGTTCAATTAACCTCAACAGCGGGATTTGTTTTTCCCAAATTGCCCTGCTGGAGGGCCAGTCTAAATAAAAATAGCCGTCGTTAGATGGCGGTAGCGGTTCGATGCTGGTTTTAAAATCTTGATTGGCAACTAAAGAGCCTGTTTCGGCTGCTTTGAGTGCTGCGTCCATCGCTTCTACTGAGGTTGTGAAAATTTCGTATTTGCCGACGGTGGCTCGAACTCCTTTTGCCTCGGTTTCGATCGCACTTTTTCTATTATTTTTTTTACCATAATTCGAGCTAGTTGTCAACTGCGTCCAAGCGGTAATTTTTTGGTTTCTGAGAGTGAAGCTGCCGATGCTGTATTCTTTGCTGCGGGCAATTTCGTCGAGTTTGTCGATCGCCTTTTGGGAATCGGGAGAGGTTTCGGCGGCAAAAATCCAGTCCGCACTGTTTGACGAACTCGGAAGCACTGCTAAAGCGTATTCTCCTTGTACCCAGTTAAATATATCCTGCGGCAGGTTGATGCCCCAACCTTGCTGAATATCTGCGATCGTGCGATCGACTAATTTTGAGACTTCAACGTTAGCTGACACCGCCGATGACAAATCAGCCCAAAAATTCCTTAAATCGGTGCTGGCGACGGCGAAAGGACTGGCTGATGGAATGTACTGCAAGGCTTGCACTGGTTCTGAGAGTGTTGGAGAAGCTGTGTTTTCACGCGATGTCACCAAAGCAGTTTGAGCCAGCAATCCCCGTCGGTTGACTCCGACAGCAACTGCGAGGGAATTAAGAGAAACTTGGGGATTTTGCTCGGTTGCTGATTGCGGGAGATTAACAAATGCTAAAGCTATTCTGCCTTGAGTTAACTGCTGGAAAGCTTTTTGATAGTTAGGACTATTGTTGAGATTTAGGTTTGCTGCTTCAACATTGTTAATTGCATCTCGAATCACATTTGGGCTGTTGGCAAATAAAACAAAAATAGGGTTATTTACGGAATTTGAACTGCCGATGGCGGCTGTTGCGAAGCTGGGGGGCAAAGTTGATTTCTGCCGAAAAAGCGTGTTAAATTGCGGAATCGGAGAGGTTTTTTTGTTGGCTGTTGGTACTTGTTTATAATTAATTTTGACGCCTTTATATAATTCCGACTGCACTGTTTTATCGACACGAGATTGTTTTTGCCAGTAGGAGTCGAGAAATTGTTGGCTGCGATCGACATTTTGGGAGGAAACAGCCAGCAAAAACCCGGTTTGTTTGCCGTTTTTGGTGTCGCGATCGAAATCTATATCTGTGACAGCTAGGGTAATTTCGTCACCTATCCAAGGTTGGATATCTCGACTGTAATCGAGGCCTGTATTGGCGAGGAGGCTTTTTTTGATTTGCTCGAATTCAGCGTGCGATCGACTTCTTTCTTCGGGAGACGCAAAGACTTGCCGTAGGGCTTCGAGGCGATCGGGATTTACCAGCATTGAAGCTAACAAAGGTGCTTGTTTCGAGACAAACACAGCCGCAGCCGGAGTCGTTGTCGGCCCGCCGTTGAGTAAATTCAGGGGAGTTTGAGTTGTCAGCCAGTAAAAACCGCCTGCACTCAGGGCTAAAAGTGCCAAGACGCCAGCAATGAGGAAAGAAAAGAACGATCGCAACTTCATCGGCAAATGACAAATTACCACATTCTCTGATTATACACCCAGAACCCTGACTTGTTTCAAAAGCAGAAGTTCTCGCCACATTATTAGTTTTTAAGTCGATCGATCTGACAATCTAGCCATCAGATTTTCTAGGGATAATTGAGGCAATTCTGACAACAGTAATGATAAGTTTTCTGGGGATAAGCTGAGCAAATTGGGGATGAGAGTAACCGGGCGTTCTGCTGATGGTGCTGAAGCGCTGAAGCGGTTGTTTAAAACACTTGCTGCTAGCACATTTTGGACTGGTTGGCGATCGGTTTGGGCGATCGGCAGCATAGACAATTGCACCAACAACATCGTAAACTCGGCAGTAGGGAGAGCCGATACCGGGCGCAAAAAGGTGACAGTTAGCGGGTCTAATTCCCCAAATCTGACCTGCAATAAACTCTCTAAAATCAACCGCTGTCCTTGTTCTCTTCCTTGTTCTCTTCCTTGCTCAAGACCTTGTTCTCTTCCTTGCTCAAGACCTTGTACAATACCTTGTACAAGACCTTGTTCTCGTGCTTCTTGTAACTTTTGTTGAAAAAGGGGTACGATCGCCATAACTAACTCCTGATCTTCATCATCCCCTGCGGGATTAGTTGGTATATTCGCTTGCAAATTTTCCTGCAAGATGTAAAGTAATTGTAGCGCATTAGCTCGGATTGAAGCATCTATGGGGAATGCAGTTAATTCTGCGATCGCCCCTTGCTGCACCCGACCCCTACCCAGCATCCGCAACCACATCGTCTCTGGAACCCTCGGTAGTTGGTGAATGGCGATTAACCCAACTCTCCAAACCTCCGATAAAAAATAAACTCCCCTTCCCCAGCCCTCAGACTCTTCAGCAGTCCGAAAACCCAAACTGTTTAATAAAGCTTCCGAAGCAGTAGGAGTGAGAATCCACAACATCGGTAATTGTCTTTCATCCAAACGTTGCTCTTCTAGATTAGCCCGTCGCCCCAGTTTAGCCCTACTATTTAATAACTTAACAACACAGCTAAAAATTCCCTCAGCATTCACAGGATTGCGAAACGGTTCAATTATCGCCGCCGTCGCAGCCATTTTACCTAACAAACCCAAACTTTGGACATATTCGCCCTCAAAAGAAGTTGGTTGAAACCAAACATCAATTTCTCTAACTTCAGCAGTGACATTTTTGCTCGTTTCTACTTCTCCGAGGGGCGACAATAACTCTTGCAGGTATTCTTTAGCAAACTGATCGTGGGGAAACTTAGTCATCCGATTTTGAGATTTGAGATTTGAGATTTGAGATTTGAGATTTGAGATTTGAAATTTAGAAGCAGGTTGTCTACCACGGCAATCCTCGCGCATCGGAAAAATCTGCATCGAGAATCGCCCCCGCATCGAATACAGCATCAGTCAAATCAGCCTTTCTAAACGAAGTTACCGACAATTTTTCTATTTCCTCAACAGCGATAAAAAAGCCGATCGCAGTTAACCCAAGAATTACCCCAGAAACCAAAAATAAGACAATTCCCCTGATAGTATCTCCGCCAAAAAATGTCACAATACCGCTAGCCCCGATCGCAGCAGCAGCCCCAGCCACAGCCCCCGCCACAATTCCCGCCTCACCGCGAGTCGCAGCAATCGCCGTAGCAGCCGTTCCGGCCACCGCCACAGCCCCCGCATCCGCCCCGCCAATCAGTCCAGTCAAAGCCCCAGCCGTCGTCACTGTCACCGCCGTTACCCCAGCCCTAGCAATCAAATTTCTCACCCGCCTGCGGCTTTGTCCGGTTCTGACACCCTGAAAATTTGCCCCTCTCAAAATCGCCCCGGTGAAATTGCAGCCTCGAATGTCGCAACCGCTGAAATTCGCCCCAGACAAGTCAAGCCCTTTAAAAGAACGGTTCCGCAAGTTTTGGTTAGCAAAATTGAGATTTCGAGGTTGAGTCATTCGATTTTAGATTTTAGATTTTAGATTTTAGATTAGCAAACCAAAAGCTTGGGATTTTAGATTTTAGATTGTAGATTGTAGATTAACCAAGCACAGGGCATTTAGAATTAAGCCTGTGGTTTATAACGAATTTCCATGTCTCCCATCTCCGAATCCCCATTTTCCCCCGAACAGATTGCCGCTGAAAGACTCACACCAGAAGAATATGAAGAAATAGTTCAGCGTCTCGGCCGCCATCCCAATAAAGCTGAATTGGGAATGTTCGGCGTTATGTGGAGCGAACACTGTTGTTACAAAAATTCGCGACCGCTATTAAAGCAGTTTCCCACAGAGGGCGATCGAATTCTCGTCGGACCCGGAGAAAATGCCGGCGTCGTAGACTTGGGATACGGCTTGCAACTCGCCTTCAAAATTGAATCGCACAACCACCCGTCAGCAGTCGAACCCTTCCAAGGTGCGGCAACCGGTGTCGGCGGGATTCTCCGCGATATCTTCACAATGGGTGCACGCCCGATCGCACTTTTAAATTCCCTGCGTTTCGGCAACTTAGACGATGCTAAAACTCAGAGATTGTTCAAAGGCGTAGTATCGGGAATTTCCCATTATGGAAATTGCATCGGCGTGCCCACAGTTGGCGGCGAAGTTTACTTCGATCCCGCTTATTCCGGCAACCCATTAGTTAACGTCATGGCCTTGGGTTTAATGGAAACTCAAGAAATCGTCAAATCCGGCGCATCGGGAATAGGAAATCCCGTGCTTTATGTCGGTTCAACTACTGGCAGAGATGGCATGGGAGGAGCAAGTTTTGCCAGTGCAGAATTGACCGACAAATCAATGGACGATCGCCCCGCCGTCCAAGTAGGAGATCCATTTTTAGAAAAATCCTTAATTGAAGCTTGTTTAGAAGCATTCAAAACCGGTGCAGTCGTCGCCGCCCAAGACATGGGCGCGGCCGGAATCACCTGTTCCACATCAGAAATGGCAGCCAAAGGCGGCGTCGGCATTGAATTCGATTTAGACAAAGTTCCCGTTCGAGAAAGCGGTATGATTCCCTACGAATACCTGCTTTCGGAATCCCAAGAACGGATGTTGTTTGTGGCCCAAAAAGGACGCGAACAGGAATTAATTGATATTTTCCACCGCTGGGGATTGCACGCCGTAGTAGCGGGTACAGTGATTGAAGAGCCGATCGTCCGAATTCTATTTAAAGGCGAAATCGCTGCCGAAATTACCGCAACTGCTTTGGCAGATAACACACCAATTTATCACCGAGAACTGTTGACAGAGCCGCCAGAATATGCTAGAAAAGCATGGGAATGGACGGCTGATTCCCTGCCACAATCCACAGTTACAGGTATCGAAATTAACGGCAATTTCCAAACTTGGAATCAGATTTTGCTGACGCTTTTAGATACTCCCACCATCGCTTCTAAACGCTGGGTTTATCGCCAATACGACCATCAAGTGCAAAACAATACTGTTATTTTACCGGGAGGGGCTGATGCTGCGGTTGTCAGATTGCGTCCGCTAGAACCTTGCCAATCTTCCCTTGCTAACGGGTTAGAAGTACACCCCCTTGCTAAGGGGGATCTACAGAGAGAAAATGCTGTTTCTCTAGCTTCGGAAAGCAAACAGGAAGAAGAGGTAATTCCTCTATTTAAAAAGGCACAAGGTAGGGAAACTCCAAAAGTTTCTCCCCCCCTTAGCAAGAAGGAAGCGCCCCTGGGGATGATTCCTGGAGTTGCTGCAACGGTTGATTGCAATTCTCGTTATGTTTATCTCGATCCTTATGAAGGTGCAAAAGCCGTCGTAGCAGAAGCAGCGAGAAATTTAAGTTGTGTGGGTGCTGAACCTCTGGCAGTTACTGATAATTTGAATTTTGGCAGTCCCGAAAAGCCGATCGGATATTGGCAGTTAGCGTCAGCTTGTCGCGGGATTGCTGATGCTTGTCGGGAGTTGGGAACGCCTGTTACTGGTGGCAATGTTTCTCTTTACAATGAAACGGTTGATGCTGAGGGAAATCCTCAACCAATTTATCCGACTCCGGTAATCGGAATGGTGGGGTTAATTCCCGATTTGAAGAAGATTTGCGGCCAAGCTTGGCTAAAGAAAGGCGATTTAATTTATGTGCTGGGAATTGGGGAATTTTCCCAAAACTCAGAACTTCCATCTGAAAGCTCAAAAATCGAAACTTCTCCTACTCTGGGAGGTTCGGAATATTTAGCGGCAATTCACGGGATTGTAGCTGGGAAACCGCCAAGGATAGATTTTGAGTTAGAAAGAAAAGTGCAATCAGTTTGTCGCGATGGAATTCGGCAAGGTTGGGTAGGTTCTGCCCATGATTGTGCGGAAGGTGGAATTGCGATCGCCCTCGCGGAATCCTGTATTTCTGCTAAACTGGGTGCAGAAATTCATCTCAGTTTTAATTCGGCAAATGTCGGCCGCTGGGATGAAATTTTGTTTGGTGAAATGGGCAACTGCATTGTAGTTTCAGTCGCACCGAAAAATCAAGGAATTTGGGAGTCTTACCTGCAAGAACATTTGACTAAAATGTGGCATAAAATCGGTGTGGTTGGTGGTGCTGACTCGCCTCTGCGGGTGGTGAGTGCCGACAATCAAGCGTTAATTGAGGTTGGGATGGGTGATATGGGCGATCGGTACTGGAGTGCGATCGAGCGTCGGATTGCATCTGTTTGATTGGGATTAAAAAACCCGGCGGTTGAAACCGCGTCTACAGAGACGAAACCCGCCTTCGCGGGTTGCATTTCTTGAGTTCGCGAAGGCGGACTTTGTTTGTGTAGAAGCGGTTTCAATCGCCGTTTCAAGTTCCGGGTCAATCCCCCAATCAATCGCCGTGTCAATCACCCAATTCATCTATATAATATGAACAATATCATTCATAAAATAAATGATTTGCTGTATCAATCCCGACTGCCCCAATCCTGAAAACCCGGACGGGCCATATTGCATTACTTGTGGCGTCAAACTCGTACCCATCCTGCGAAATCGTTTCCGCACGATCAAATTCCTCGGTAAAGGTGGCTTCGGCAGAACCTATTTAGCAGAAGATATTGATAAACTAAATCAACGCTGTGTCGTTAAACAATTAGCACCCAATGTCCAGGGAACTTGGGCGATTAACAAAGCGGTAGAATTATTTCAGCAAGAAGCTAGACAACTGCAACAGCTAGGACAACATCCTCAAATTCCATCACTAGACGCCTATTTTGAACAAGACAAATATTTGTATCTCGTACAGCAGTTTGTCGATGGGGACAATTTGTTAAACCTTTTCCAAAATCAGGGAATTTGGCAAGAAAACCAAGTTAAGCAACTATTACTCGAACTTCTACCTGTTCTCAAGTTTATTCACGAACAAAAAATTATTCACCGAGATATCAAGCCTGACAATATTATGCGCCGTCGCAGCGACGGTGTGTTAATGTTGATTGATTTCGGAGTTTCCAAACAGTTGTCGGGAACAGTGATGTCGAGACTGGGAACGCGAATTGGTTCGGATGGTTATGTACCCATTGAACAAATGAAAGGGGGTGAAGCTTATCCAGCCAGCGATTTGTTTAGCTTGGGGGCGACTGCTTTTCATCTACTGACAGGGCTATATCCTTTTGATTTGTGGGTGGATCAAGGTTATAGTTGGACAGGAAATTGGCAGCAACATTTGAAAAGTCCCATAGACAAGGGATTGGGATTGATTTTATCTAAGTTGTTGGCAAAAGATATCCAGCAGCGCTATCAATCAGCCGAGGAAGTTCTCAAAGATTTTCAACGTCAGTCAACGCCAAATTTTATACCGACTTTAAAAAGGTTTGACTTTGACACGGTGACGGCTGATGTGCGGGGTAATATAACTAGCTATCAACGCCGTCAAGCACAATTTTTTAGGGAAAATTTAGGTGGCGGTGCAATCTTAGACATGGTAGCAATTCCTGGTGGCCGTTTCGTGATGGGTTCTCCCAATACGGAAGCAGGGCGAAGTAACAATGAAGGGCCGCAGCGTACTGTTAATATCTCTCCTTTTTTTATGGGTACATATCCCATTACTCAAGAACAGTGGGAAGTAGTGATGGGGAATAACCCTTCTGATATCAAAGATTTGAAACGTCCTGTGGAACAAGTAAGCTGGAATAATGCTCTGGAATTCTGCCAGAAAATTTCTCAAAAAACCGGCAAGATTTATCGCTTACCTTCGGAAGCCGAATGGGAATATGCTTGTCGCGCCGGAACTACAACGCCTTTCTATTTTGGCGAAACAATTACCCCGGATTTAGTTAATTATGATGGCAATTATCCCTACGGTGCTGCGCCGAAGGGACTTTACCGCAAACAAACAACGGATGTGGGGAGTTTTCCGCCGAATCCGTTTGGTTTGTATGATATGCACGGGAATGTTTGGGAATGGTGCAGCGATAAATGGCATGGTAATTATAACGGCGCACCGACTGATGGAAGTTCTTGGGAAACTGGAACAGATAATAACCGAGTGCTGCGTGGTGGTGCCTGGAACTGCAATACGGTCTATTGCCGTAGTGCCTATCGTGGCAGGCATTGGGCGGTCCATCGCAGCAGGCACCTCGGTTTTCGCGTAGCGGTAGCTTCGGTTTCTTCCTCGTCCTAGTTTCCGCGTAGTAGTGGTAGGGTGCGTCGCCCGCAACAATCTACAAATCACATCGACAATCTCGCAGCGACACACCGCGAGAGTCAGTCAGGTGCGTCGCCATCTCAAATCTGCAAATTTTATCAAAAATCTCACAGCGACGCACCCTACAAAAACGGAAATTGATCGAACCTGATTTATAATAGTTAAAATATGCCAAAGTCGCACATCAGGAAGGACAAAAAATATGACCCTCAATCTTCCTCTTCCCGATTCAATTCAAAAATTTATTAACGAACAAGTGGCAATCAAAGGCTACAGCAATGCAGCCGAATACATCTTGCACCTAATTTGCCAAGAACAAGCAAGAACCGCGCGGGTTGAATTTCTAATTTTATGACTACATTTATAATTCTCTCAGAATAGTCCGAACTGGCAAAAATAGAGAACGCTGAGTCTTTCTAAAAGGCACAAAACCCTGTTTTAACCAAAATGCTTTGGCCTCCTCGTTTCTAGTGTCAACCCTAATCGCCTGAAATCCAATAATTTCTTGTTCAAATAGCAAGCAAATTCGACGATAGGCATCTGCCAAAAGTAGGCGGCTTATTCCTTGCCCTTGCCACACCCGATCGATTGCAAACTGTCCTATCAAGATAGCCGGAATCGGGAAAGGAAGCGGTTGCTTGTATTCATCTGGCAATTCTTTAACAGGAATTGTCGAGGCACTAAGAGTATAGAATCCACAAACCTTTGCCTCTCCCGGTTCCAGAATCATCAAAAAAGTTCTAGAAAAACCAGCTTCATCAGCCGTTTAAACTAGATTTTTTAGATAATTATTAATTTCCTCCTCTCCACAGTCAAACTCCTCTCTTTGTAGAGTAGGAAAAGTTTTCAGGCTGCAAAATCTCCATCCCACGGTTCACTCCTGTCATACTTATCCTTAAATTCAGCAACAGTCAATTTGAGTTCCTCTGATGCTGGTGGCGGGTTATCCCATAAATTTTTTGAACTTGCCCTTTGTTTCTGGATTGTAGCCTTTGAAAGTTGAGATTCTCCTCGGACACCCAAACCTTCTGGCAACAACTGGTACTCGCGCTGTAGAATTAAAAAGATTAGCACGATCTGCAAAATAATTACGACTGTTAACAGCAAAGTTTCCATATTTTCTGCCACTAATTTTAGTTGAAAAGACTTTATATGACCGCACAGATTCCCCTGATGATATCGTATGTCAATTTCAGGGAAAAGTCAATCGCTCGCGGTAAAAGTTACCGCCGCCGATACGACCAGTTTGGCAATCAGATTCAATTTATCCCAGGTTCAAGCACCCACAGTACCGGAGAAAATATAATTATATGACTCTTACAGCCGATCGCCCTTTAAAACATTTTTGCATATAAGACTTGAAAAGTGCCGACCTCGCAGGCATTTCTCTAAGTAAGATGCAAATCTCATAGCTACGCACCTACAAAATACGACATTACTTAATACTCGATCGCGCCAAAAATGACTTGACATGGCCGCACAGATTCCCATGATGATATAGTATGTCAATCTCACAGAAAAGTCAAGCTCGATCGCCCTTAAATTCTAATATTTCAAAAAGCCCATCAAGCAAGTTTATAATTTATTTTCTATTGCACGATCGCCGATCTCTTCTGTCTGGCGTTGCGCCCACTTCGTTTGACAATCGCCGCATCCCTCGCCGCATCCCTCGCCCGCCCTTAATCAAGGTTAGTATAGAATTTGCAGGCGATCGATACTACAATGCCATTGAACGCCGCATAGCTTCTGTCTGAAATGCTACACGAGTTGGAAATAATGACAGATCCGTGGCAAGATTAAGGGAATGTTAAGTTATGCGACGCTCTCGCAAACAAGATTTCCCGCTGAAACTGTCCCCCTAACCCACCCTCCCCATTAGGAACCCACCCATCTATGATTCCCAACCATTCCTTCGCGGCTGACGAGCATTCTAGCAAACCCGACAAGCCCGAGGAAGCTTGTGGCGTTTTCGGTATCTACGCACCGGGTGAAGATGTCGCCAAGTTGACTTATTTTGGTCTGTATGCCTTGCAGCACCGCGGTCAGGAATCAGCAGGAATTGCCACCTTTGAGGGTGAAAAAGTACACCTGCACAAAGATATGGGACTGGTTTCCCAAGTCTTCAACGAATCGAATTTAGGTCACTTGCCCGGTAACTTAGCCGTTGGCCACACTCGCTACTCTACTACCGGCTCGTCGCGGGTGATCAACGCTCAACCTGTTGTCGTCGAAACCCGTTTGGGAAGTCTCGCATTAGCACATAACGGGAACCTTGTCAATACTAAACAATTGCGAGAAGAGTTGATGTCTCGCAACTGCGAGTTTGTGAGCACGACGGATTCAGAGGCGCTCGCAGTGGCGATCGGCTCGGAGGTAGACAAGGGCAAAGATTGGCTCGAAGCAGCGATCAGTGCCTTTGGTATGTGCCAAGGAGCCTTTAGTTTGACGATCGCCACCCCCAAAGGCGTGATGGGAGTCCGAGACCCGCACGGCGTCCGACCGCTGGTAATTGGGACGATCGGCACTAATCCGGTACGATACGTTTTGGCATCGGAAACTTGCGCCTTAGATATTATCGGTGCTGAATTTTTGCGGGACGTAGAACCGGGGGAATTAGTTTGGATTACAGAGGAAGGTATGGCTTCCTTCCACTGGAGCCAGCAGCAGAAGCGCAAACTTTGCATCTTTGAAATGATCTATTTTGCTCGACCCGACAGCCAGATGGAAGGTGAAAGTTTATACAGCTACCGGCTGCGGATCGGGCGTTTGTTGGCAGCAGAATCTCCGGCTGAGGCTGATATAGTCATTGGCGTTCCCGATTCTGGAATCCCGGCGGCGATCGGCTTTTCTCAAGCTTCCGGCATTCCTTACGCCGAAGGATTGATTAAAAATCGCTACGTCGGGCGCACTTTTATTCAACCGACTCAAGCAATGCGGGAGTCAGGAATCCGCATGAAACTCAACCCTCTGAGAGATGTGTTGGAAGGAAAGCGGGTAATCATTATCGACGATTCGATCGTGCGCGGTACTACCAGCCGCAAAATTGTCAAAGCCTTGCGGGATGCGGGTGCGACCGCAGTTCACATGAGAATTTCCTCGCCGCCGGTGACTCATCCTTGTTTCTACGGGATCGATACCGACAATCAAGATCAGTTGATTGCTGCTACTAAGTCAGTCGCAGAAATCGCCGCCCAAATTGAGGTTGATTCTTTGGCTTTCTTGAGTTGGGATGGAATGCTGAAGGCGACTAACGAAGACCCGATGAGTTTTTGTTCGGCGTGTTTCACAGGCGATTATCCGATCGACGTTCCAGAAGTGGTAAAACGGTCTAAGCTCATATTAGAAAAGGCTGCAACCTAGAAAATCAAAAAGCGAGAAAGCGATCGCCCGTCACTTTCCGCGATTTAGGGATTTTCAAGTTTTTCTGGTAAGTCATTGCCAGAATGTGTGTAGAAATGTTACATTAACTTAGCTGTAGCAATAATTGCAGAATTTGTGAACTGTAGTGAACAGTCGGTTGGGTAGAACTTGTGTGAAACCCAACACTCCGATTTTAGATTGGTGATTTGAGATTTGATATTTGTCCTTCAATCTAAAATCACCAATCTAAAATTGATGGGTTTTTCCCTACACTCTCGTTCACAATTCCTGCTCGAAGCGCTGTATGCTACCTGCAGACTGGAGATAGTTCCTCCAGATGTCCACTCTCAGATTGAAGTCGCATTTCGCACCAACAACGGGCACATGAGATTTTTTCAGATAACAGGGTCGATCGCACTAATTTTTCCCACACAAGTATTCCGCAAGCCAACTTGCTTGAGAATCGAGGACGGGCTGTTCATGCGAACTAAAGAACTTTAGGCACCCTTGCAGAGTAAAAAATATGGCTCCTTGCGGGCCCAAAGTGACTGTTAAAAGAAGGCGGAATGCGGTTTCTCAAGTCAGCTTAAATCGGAAACTTCGTGCAATCAAACACTGTTCTCAATCCCCCGAGCAATCAAGGCTCATCCTCTCGTACAACAGAGTTACCTTTTACTCTTGGTGATATCAAGGCAGCCATTCCAGCCCACTGTTTTGAACCCTCGGCATGGAAATCTCTGGCTTACTTCTTTTTAGATATTGGAATTATCGCAGGTTTGTATGCGATCGCCTACACCGTCGATTCCTGGTTCTTTTACCCAATTTTCTGGTTGATGCAGGGAACCATGTTTTGGGCATTGTTTGTAGTGGGCCACGACTGCGGACACGGTTCATTTTCTAAGAGCAAATGGCTCAACAACCTGATCGGACACCTCTCCCACGCTCCAATTCTGGTGCCCTTCCACGGTTGGCGGATCAGTCACAGAACCCACCACGCGAATACAGGCAGCTTGGATAATGATGAAAGCTGGTATCCCGTGTCGGAGAGCCATTACGAACAAATGCACTGGTACGAAAAGCTGGGACGTTTTTATTTGATGTTATTTGCCTACCCAATTTATCTGTTTCGCGGATCGGGCGATCGGGCAGGTTCTCACTTCATGCCCGGTAGCCCGCTTTTCCGTCCCTCCGAAAAATGGGATGTGTTGACGAGTTCCGCATCCTTGGTACTGATGGTAGGCTTTTTAGGCGCGCTAACCTATCAGTTTGGTTGGCTGTTTTTACTCAAGTTCTACTTGGTTCCCTATGTAGTCTTCGTGATGTGGCTGGATTTGGTAACATTCCTGCACCACACAGAAGCCGATATTCCTTGGTATCGCGGTAAAGATTGGTATTTCTTGAAAGGTGCATTGTCTACGATCGATCGCGACTACGGAATCATCAATTCCATCCATCACGATATCGGGACTCACGTAGCCCACCACATTTTCTCGACCATGCCGCACTATCACTTGAAGGAAGCAACGGAAGCCATCAAGCCCGTGTTGGGCGATTATTATCGCAAGTCAACCGATCCAATTTGGAAGAGCTTTATTCGCTCTTACTGGGATTGTCATTTTGTCTCGGATACAGGTTCTGGAATTTGCTACGAATCCCCTAACACTCGGCGATCGGCTGAAGTTAAGTAGCTTAAATAAACAATAAAATACGCAAAAACTCGGCTTCTCAAAGAAACCGGGTTTTTCATTTTTTGGCGTGTTTGAAATTCAACTTGTATGGTGCGCACTGCACACATTCCGCTTAGAGAATTGCACGCTGACATTTAATTTTTTGGGTGCGCCGAAGAGCACCTTATATCACTTCCGGCGGCGCCGGAATGATAACAAGTGATATCAGGACACGGCACTGCCGTGTCCCTACAATTAATCGGGCGATGGTTACATCTCTCGTGAGTGCGATGGCGAGCGAGCTTGCAGCCCGTGCTACGATTATTTTGGGGTAGGGAAACGGCGGGAGTGCGGTGTCCTCCGTTGCCGTGTTGTCGATGGTTATATCAACAGAGCACTGCAACGAGTGCAATTTCATTATCCAATCCGGTTGATTTTACCCGTTATATCAAATCCGGTTGCATCGGAATAATATATTTGGATGATGTCCGCGCTCACGTCGTCCATAGCGAACGATTCATGCCGTTCGCTATGGACGACGTGAGCGCGCTTATAATTCTCAAATTACCGGATTTGATATTATATCATTCTGGCGCAGCCGGAATTGATATTACATATTACCTTTAAGCCCGATCGCATTTACAATCGTCCACGCATCCACCAACAGCAGAAGCAGCGTACATCCCAGCAAAATAAGATACATCCAAGGCTGCGACAAAGGGCGGACATCTCTAGTATCAATACCTGTTTTTGCTTCCACCAAACCGACTAATTTAGCAAATCCAGCCACCCGCATTGGCAACAAATAACCTTCACCCGAATGACTCAAAAAATAGTAAACTAAACCTCCTTGACCTGTCGATCGAGGTTTGAGAGCTTTTACCTCAGTCCAAGGTAGCGACCAACCCTTGCGAAAAAAACGCGGAAACCATTTGGGATATGTGACTTCAATCCCTTCCTCGCTCAAAATTACCCTTTCACTGAGCACGCCGTACAGGCCCGCTGCGCCGACAACAATTGCTGCCCAGAGTGCGGCGGGGGGAACCGCTGCTTTCGTTACTTCCGACAAAAATGGCAAGGGAATTGTCAGGGCTGCGTACAAGCTCAACAGCGTGATTCTAATCAGGGGAGAAAGCCGGAATATCGCCGGCTCAAATACTGTGGCAGAAGATGGGGAAGAGGCAAGAGGTTGTGCTGACATGGCTGAAATTCGAGAAGCTGTTTAAGGATATTTTTGCACAGCTTTCGGGCCCCCCAACAAAACTCACGGAAATACGAAAAACCGGACAAGATTTGCAGTCGGGAGTTTTGATCTAAAATTCATTTCAGAAACTTTGATTCTTAAGTGTTGAGTTTTTACCACTTTGCTGAAGTTGGAATTTTGAGCGCAGAGTTATCAATTAACTGACAATTTATAACTCAAAACTCACAACTGGGATTAATCGACGGCGGTTAGTGCCGGTACAGTCAAAGGTTCTGATATTTCTCGGGATTTGGGGCGACCGGCCGTTGCTGTTCGATCGCCCTGAACAGCCTCTGGGGATCTGCTAGGATTAACCTTTGAATAGGGGCCTTCGTTAATCTGCAAGCGATCGCAAGGAATTTTATCCGACAAAATTGCACTGGCCATCATCCCGGTGTGAATTTCCAATGCGGAGGCCGGCATCGCTTCAAACACTAAGCGCTGTCCGGGAAACACCACTCGTTCAAAGTACCAGTTAGGAATGTTGGAGATGCGAGCAATCTGAATCTGACTGGTGGCGTTGACGTAGCAGCACAGAATCTTGCTGTCGGTGTCTGAGGGTAGGGGGTCAAGAATTTGAGCCATAACTGCTGAGGGAGCCTTGCCTAAAAGTTTTAGTTATCTTCTCAGGCTAACACTAGGCGATCCCAGCCTACTGTAAAGCCGACTACCAACTCCCTAACACATTAGAGACCGATCGAACTTTAATTTATAATTTACTGGTATAAATATTGTTTTTTTGACCCCCTGGTTGGATATTCGGTCAATATACGCTGTATTTGCTTAAAAATTAACTTTTTTTTGCTGCTGTCGCCGATCGACACCAATACGCTGGGCCTTGAGCCGAATAGAAAAATTTAAGAATATTTAATATCAAATTGCGAAAATTAGACAGATTGTAAAGTTATATTAAAAGAATATTAACATAGTAGAAAAAGTTCCAGTTTAGGATATAGCAATCATGGAAAGCCGAGAAAACCGAGTCCTGTACGTTCGCCTCCCTTGCAATCCTATTTTCCCGATCGGAGTTGTGTATCTTTCGGATCACGTACACAAGCTGTTTCCCGATGTCGAACAGCGCATTTTCGATTTAGGTGCGGTGCCGCCCCTGGATTACGCTAAAGCTTTGGATGCCAGCATAGACGAGTTTAAGCCGACGCTGCTGGTTTTCTCTTGGCGGGACATTCAAATTTACGCACCCGTGGGCGGCCGGGGCGGCAACCCGCTGCAAAATGCCTTTGAATTTTATTACGCCAAAAATCTGCTGATCAAGTTCCGGGGAGCACTCGGAGGACTGCGTTTAGCCGTGTCTTACTATACCGAACTCTGGCGCAATTTGGGACTGGTTACGCGCGGATTGAAGCGGGCCCGAAAATACCGCCCCGAAGCTCGTGCAGTGGTCGGTGGCGGTGCTGTGAGCGTGTTTTACGAGCAGTTGGGGCGCAGTTTGCCGGCGGGAACTGTGGTTTCGGTGGGGGAAGGCGAAGCTTTGCTGGAGAAGTTGATTAAGGGCGAAGATTTGGCCGAGGAAAGATGTTATGTGGTGGGAGAAACCGTGCCGCGCGATCGGCTAATTCACGAAAAGCCAGCCAACATCGAGAAAACTGCCTGCGATTACAACTACATCGAAACGATTTGGCCGGAGTTTTCATATTATCTACAGGATATGGACTTCTACGTGGGAGTGCAAACCAAGCGCGGCTGTCCTCACAATTGCTGTTACTGCATTTATACGGTGATTGAAGGGAAGCAAGTGCGGATCAATCCGGCGGATGAGGTGGTGGCGGAGATTCGGCAATTGTACGATCGAGGTATCCGCAATTTCTGGTTTACCGACGCTCAATTTATCCCGGCGCGCAAATTCATCGACGATGCGATCAAATTATTGCAAAAAATCATCGCCTCCGGCATGACAGACATCCACTGGGCTGCTTACATCCGTGCGGACAATCTCACACCAGAGTTGTGCGATTTGATGGTAAAAACGGGGATGAATTACTTTGAAATCGGCATCACCAGCGGTTCCCAGGAACTGGTGCGGAAAATGCGGATGGGCTACAACTTGCGAGTAGTTTTGGAAAATTGTCGCGATTTAAAAGCAGCCGGTTACAACGATTTGGTTTCCGTGAATTACTCATTTAACGTCATTGACGAAACCTTTGAAACCATCCGGCAAACTATTGCTTATCACCGAGAATTAGAGCGGATTTTCGGAGCCGATAAAGTAGAACCAGCGATTTTCTTTATCGGGTTGCAGCCGCACACAATTTTGGAAGAATACGCCTTTAAAAAGGATATTTTGCAACCCGGTTACGATCCGATGAGTTTGATGCCTTGGACAGCGCGCAAGTTGCTGTGGAATCCCGAACCTTTGGGTTCGTTTTTCGGACAAATTTGTTTAGAAGCTTGGCAGCGTAATTCCAATGATTTCGGCCGCGAAGTGATGGCTATTTTGGAGGAAAAACTCGGCTGTGCGGATTTGGAAGAGGCATTAACCGCGCCTGTGGAAACTAAAGATAAACAGTTTGCAGCAGTTAAATAATTACCAGGTTCGCAGTCAGGACGATGGTTATAAAAAAAGGGGAAATGGGAGGAAAAATGTATCTTCTGTTTCCCTTTTTATTATTCACTAAATAGGTAAGCGCAAATAAACATTACCGTGTAACTGAGTCAGTTGGCGCTCGCATGGGGGCGCTTATTCCCGGTTTCTAGGAAAATCAAAGGTTTAGTAACGAAAAATATATGAAGAAACCCGGTTTCTCAGATCGGCGCGTACAAGTCATAAAATCTTAAAAATCTCCTCAATGCAAGAGATTGCTTTCCTTCGATCGCATTGACATACTTATGTATTTTTACTGGTGTAAAGTGCACAGTTCGCACCTTACTTAAACCGACGGTGTACCGTGTTCCTGCACCTTTCACCTCTGATATTAAATATTATTAATATCCAGCAAACATCGCTTAAGATGTAATTATATAGTTAAAACCAGGAGTGACAAGATGTTTTGTAAAGATAGAGTTAAGGGCATTAAAAGAGTAGTTCTAGTTATGGCAGGCATTAGTGCGATTCCCTACCCTTCGGGAACCCCTGCGGGGAACGGGATAGCTTCGCTTCACGGCTTTTTGACCGCTTCAGCACAAGCAACTGCATTAAATGAACCGATTGGCAAAGTTCGGGCGATCGCGCCGAACACTTTGGGCAATTCTCAACCGCTGCAAATTGCCCAAGTTGAGGGATGTCCGAGGGCCGAAATGGTGCAATTTTTCGCAACGCCCAACTTTTCTATATACATTTGCAAAACCCAAGAAGGCGATATTTTTTACCGAGGCCTCAGCAAAATAAATGGCACCCAAATCAATGTCATGCAAGTAACAACAGGTGACGACGGAACTTATGAAGCGACTAACGGCAATATTATCTATTCGATTAACTCCGAACGCCTGCAAGTCCGGCAGAATGGTAAGGTAATTTTGACCGAAGCTGTCATCAAGTAGCACTAACTGTTATTCAACGATCGATCGGATAAATTTAGGGTGTATTTTATTAGCTGAACTCAAACAAATTGCAGATTATTTCAAATTGAGGCATAATTATAAGAATAAAAGTCTGTATTATCAAAAGAGCTATCGGATTATGCCTTACAGTCAATTCACAATTACTAGAGCTAAAAAAGACTTTCAGTTAACTATCGTGGAGGAAACTCGGTTTTTTCCAGAGGTAGAATCAATTAATCCCAGTCCGAGATTGAGTAGCGAATTAGAAGATTTGCCTTGGACGATCGCAGTTGGTTCAGAAAAAGCCAGATCGGAAGCCATTGTCTACCCAGTTTTGCAAGAAGTCCGGCGCTTGATGAACCGCCAAATCAGTTTATTTTCGGGACGGGAATTCAATGTTGACCCCAGTTGCGATCTCACCGGATACGTCGATTTTTTAATTAGCCGATCGCCCGAACAGCTTACCGTAGAAGCACCCGCGATCGTAGTTGTGGAAGCAAAAAAAGCCGATCTGAACGAAGGTATCGGTCAATGTATTGCTGAAATGGTAGCGGCACAGCGCTTTAACGAAGCAGCAGAACACCCGATCGCCACTATTTACGGTTGTATCAGCAGCGGTACTCAATGGCGTTTTCTCAAGCTTTCAGGAACAACAGTGACGATCGACCTTACCGATTATCCGCTGCTTCCCGTGGAAACCATTTTAGGATTCTTGGTGTGGATGGTTCAACAAGATTAGCTAGATTTAACTGATTCAGTAAAAAATAGGATTTCGCACGAAACCCAAAGTTTTTAGAACTTGCTTGAAAACCTCGCTGTCAACTGTCAACTGTCAACTGTCAACTGTTTGTTCAAATATCTTTCAATTAGGACGATCGCCACAATATCGTCTACCGGTCTCGGCGGCGTCCGCATTCCCTTCGGAATCAAGCGATCGAGTCCCGTCGGAGGGTACATTTGCCAGTAGCGTTCCCTCGCTTCTAAACTGCTGTACCTCTCGTCAACCTGAACAATTTTGAGCGCAGGCGACAAACTCTGCGTTAGTTTTTGTTTCCAACTCTTAGAAGTCGTTTGATCTCCGAGTACCAATAACTCAATCGAAAACTGTTCGCACAGAGATTGAATAGTCGAAATTGCACTCTCGGACGGTACAACTTGATGGTAGGAGACATTGTTGTCTGTACTCATGACGGCGATGCCGCACTTGTCTTTACCGGGATCGAAACCTAAAATCATATTTATTAGTTCTGAGTTAATAAGTTTGTAGTTGCGCTGTTGTAGTCGAGGAAACCCATCACCAACCTATATCTAATCTGACACTTACATTCTTGAATGTCTCAAAATCTTTGCGGGCGATCGTACTTATTTTACTTGACTTTTTTGCAGGATTGACATATTATATCATCATGGGAATCCGTGCGGCCATATAATGCCTAAAATCAGAAACCAAGCTTTTGCCATAATCTTTACTTCCCGTTTTAATTGATCGAAAAAACCCGGTTTCTTTGACCCCCCGCAACAATCAGAAACCGGGTTTTTGTCACAATCTTTGCTTTCCCGTTTTAATTTATCGAAAAAACCCGGTTTCTTTGACTCCTCGCGCAAAAACCTGGTTTCTCTCACCCCTGTGCAGGCGGTGCGTCGCTGTGAGATTGTCGATTTGATTTGCAAATTGCAGATGGCGACGCACCCTACTATTTTGAATCGGGTGCAAAGATGAGTTCCCCCAAAAAAAAATTAAAGCGCGCGCAAGAGGGTAAAGAGGAAACAGGGAAAAAAGCTAAAGGGCTAAAGAGTAGAGAAGAGTCTTCACAGGGAAGACAGGGAGGAAGGGACAGCCAAAGCTACCGCTACACGAAAACCACAGTTACTGTAACTCAGCGCGAAGCCCGCAGAGTAGGATTTGCGGGAGGCCGCACGGCAATGGACCGCATAGTAGTTCCACGAACCTCCACGCAACACCCGGATCTCATAGGTTGTTTCACTTTCCCAAGAACTTCCGTTAGTCGGTGCGCCGTCATAGTTATGGTGACGCTTATCGCTGCACCATTCCCAAACCTCACCGTGCATATCATAAAGTCCAAAGGCATTCGGCTCAAAACTCCCCACATCCATTGTTTTTCCGCGATAAAGTCCCCTGGGTGCAGCACCATAGGGATGATATGCGTGATAATTAACTAAATCTGTTGTAGTTGTCTCGCCAAAATAGAAAGGTGTTGTAGTTCCGGCGCGACAAGCATATTCCCATTCAGCTTCCGAAAGTAAGCGATAAATCTTGCCTGTTTTTTCAGAAAGTTGGCGGCAGAATTCTACAGCCTCATTCCAGCTTACATTTTCTACAGGAAGTTTTTCACCCATAAATTCTGAGGGATTATTTCCCATCACTACTTCGTACTGTGCTTGAGTGATGGGGTATTTTCCTGCATAAAAAGCCGGTACAGTTACTTGATGCTGCGGACTTTCTGTTTCACTCCTACCTGATTCTGTTGCTGGCGAACCCATCATAAATGTGCCGCCAGGAATATAAACCATTTCTAGTACAACTGCATTACCTAAGTCTTCAGGGAAGTAATGAGCAAAGGACTTTCTGCGACTGTTTTCTTTTCCTTCAGCATCGACTGTGATGACATCAAATTCAAATATAGCCAAATAGTTTTGTAACCGTCGTCTAATCTTTTTCTCATTTCTATCTTTCAGCAGTGAATAGACAGCAAATTTTACCTGCATTGATTCATCGTGCAATGCTTGAATTATCAAATCTAAACCTGCTTCTCCATATTTCAGTGCTTCAGAGAGGGCGGCGATTCTCACTTCGACAATGGGTGAGGCTAAGCGGCTTTTAACACCGGGTATGCCTCCGAGTACCGCAGCATTGACAGGAATTGAATTTTGACCGCCAAGGACGGCATCGTATTCTCTGGGTTCATTTTGATTATCTGACATTACACCGCACGCTCCTGCATTTTAATTGAGCCAAATTTTGTTCTGTGATGTCAATATCTCAGGGATCGATTCTTATTTTCTCTCTTTGCGCTCTTAGCGGTGCGGTGCGTCGCTGTGAGATTGTTGGTGGTGCTTCCAGATTTTTGGTGGCGACACACCCTACTAATTGGGTATAGTGCGTCGCTGTGAGATTGTTGGTGGTGCTTCCAGATTTTTGGTGGCGACACACCCTACGATTGCTATATATATAGCGGCACGGATTCCCATGATTTAATGATATGTCAAGGGCGCGAAAATGTCAAGCAAAATTGTAATTCGATCGCCCAAAATCTTGGCTGTAATTCGATAGGTCGATCGCACTTATTATTTAACTTTCACATCTGGGTCGCCCGGTGGTTGTTGTCCGGTGCGGAAAACAACGGCTCCGTTTTCAAGAGCAACTAAATCTATTTTCAGCGGGCCGGCGATGTAAGTGACATCTGCGGCGATCGCCTGAACGTCCAGCGGTTTCTCGTACTGCTGCAACCGAGCGATAAAACCAGCCAAAGTTTCAATCTGACTGTCGGCAACTTGGACTCTACCGCCGACAACGCCGATCAGGCGAGCCCGAAATTGACAAGCTTCTATCAATTGCAGCAACTGCTGCCGCACCTGTTCGTCGGTCAAAGTCACCGGATCGACAGCAACCCCTGCAATCACATCTCCAGCGCGGAACACAACTCGATTGATTTCTGCTTCTGCAAATACCTTAATTAGCTTTTCTTGCCGCAGGTAATTAGCGCCGGCGACAATTCGCACCACGTAGTCTTGACCGTCTTTAATCTGACTAATTAGTTGATCGATTTCTGCTTTAGTAATTTGAATAACCTGGTCTCTAACCTTCTTATTCTCCGGCTGCATCAGTCCGACGGTGGTTTTATTTGCTTCTTGCAAAAGTCGATCGATCGCGGGGCTCGCCGTACCGGGATCGAGGATGCGAACCACGCCAGCAGCTAAAATTTGACCGCGCCTGATGGCAACTGTACCCTCGCGGATTGCCTGAAAATCGCGTTCCAAAACTTGCACTTGCTGCTGCAATAAAGTTTGTTGCTGTTCGAGTTGAGCTTGTTGCTGTGCCAAGGTTTCTAAGAGTGCTTCCCTCTCGGCAATTACTTTGTCGCGATCGACAATTATTCGATCGCGATCGGCGAGATTTTGCACCCGCTGGGCAATTTCCTTGTCCCGCTCGGCAATTAGTTCGTTGCGAGCGGTAATTTCTGCGTCTCGCTTGGCAATTTCTCCCTCTCGCTTGGCAATTTCTCGATCGCGCTGGGCAATTTGAGTTTTTACCTGCTCTCGCTGCTCGATTAACTGTTGGCGTTCCTCTTGCAGTTGGGCAATTTCCGCTCCCAAAGTCGTTTTTTGAGCAGAAACTGTTTTCAATTGGCTTTCAGTACGATCGAGCTGAGCTCTTGTAGTCGATCGCGCCGTTTCAACCAGTTTCAATTGTGATTCGGTGCGGGATTTAGCTGCTTCCACACTGCTGAGCTGTTCTTCTGTCTGAGATTTAGCCGCTTCTACCTGACTTAACTGCTGTTCTGTTTTAGACTTGGCTGCTTGCACGCTGTTAAGCTGGGCCCGCAGCGAGTTTAATTTTGTTTGCGTCCGAGCTTGCTCGGCATTAGCTGCTTGGAGCGATTGATTAATTTGCTCTAAATTGGATTTAGCTTGCGCTTGAGCGGTTTTGGCTCCATTTAATTCAGTTTCAACTCGATTTTTTTCTTGAGTGGTTTCTTTGAGTTCTCTGCGGGCTTGGTTGAGCCTTTTTTGAATCTCGTCTATTTGAAAAACCCCGGTTCGCAGAGGCTTGCTAGTAGCAAACAAAATGCCCAGAGTAATTGCTGACAGGATGCTGCCGGCCATCACTGTCACCACAACAGCAGTATCGCGGGGGCGAAGTTTGAACAAACTCAACCTTGCCTTGCCGACTTTCGTCCCAAGGCGATCGCTGATAGTGGCGATCGCACCCCCCAACACTAAGATTACAAATACCAGGATGTATCCAGCAGTCATTCCGATTTTAGATTTTGGATTTGGGATTTTGGATTGAATCTAAAATCTCAAATCCAAAATCCCATACTTTCTCGGCATCAAGTGAATTGCTGGCTTAAAGCCACCGGGTTGTGGACTGTGATCTTTTTCTTGTGGATCGAGATCATGGTTTCTTGTCTGAGATCCCCCAGCAAACGAGTCACAGTTACCCGCGTCGAGCCGATCGCTTCGGCGATCGCCTGGTGGGACAGCTTCAAATCAATCGTAATCCCCTCTGTTCCCGGCACGCCAAAATCCCGGCACAGAATCAGCAAAAAGCTGACGAGTCTCGAACCCATATCTCGGTGGGCCAGCGTTTCGATCATCATCTCGGTTTGCAAAATCCGAGACGACAGTCCCCGCAGCATCACCATCGACAGTTCGGGGTCTTCCTTGAGCGCTTTCTCGACTTGTTCGATCGGCAGCGAGATCAATTCCACCGGGGTAAAGGCTACCGCGTGGTAAAACCTGTCCGATCGGTGTCCCGTAATCAGAGACAGCACCCCAAATACGCTATTTTCGCGCAGGAGGGCCACTGTAATTTCTTCCCCTGCTTCGTACACCCTGGAGAGCTTCACAGCACCTCTAATGAGAACGTAGACGCGCTCAGCCGGGTCTCCAGGGAAAAAAATTGTCTTGCCCCGTTCAAAGGTTTCCACAATGGGTGGAAACGCCCCGCCGCTGATTTGGCGGAACACGGCTGCTAGCGGTCTATCATGCGTCACGACTAGATCCTTTGTACTAATCAATAGTTTGTAACTTGCCTATTAAGCTTATTGAGTAAATATACTTCCCAACCTCCTGTATCCTGGGATTCAGTTACTTCCATTCAATGTTAAGGTAAGCACGCACTGTATGATTAAATCTAGCCCTTCTCTTAACTTTTTCAACTCCGCCCCCATGTAGCTCCACAGCAAAATTAATATCAATTGTGTCTCAATTGTGTCTCACTTGCGTCTCAATTGTGTCTGAATCAGTTAAATCTGAATCAGTTGTGTCTAAACTGGCGGGGTTGTCAGATATAGCCAATGAGAACGGTGCAAGTTGCTTTTAGATAAACTACAGATGATAGATTTGACCGGAAAAAATGCTCTTGTTACGGGCATTGCCAACAATCGCTCGATCGCCTGGGGCATCGCTCAGCAGATCCACAAAGCTGGGGCTAACCTCGGCATAACTTATTTGAAGGACGAGAAAGGCAAGCACGAGCGCAAAGTCGCTGAACTGGTGGAACCGCTCAATCCCAGCCTGTATTTGCCCTGCAATGTCCAAGACGAGAGCGAAATTGAGTCTACTTTTCAAACCATCGCCGACAAATGGGGCAAGTTAGATATTCTGGTTCACTGTCTGGCCTTTGCCGGCAAGGACGAACTTTCGGGAGATTTCAGCAACACCTCGCGCCAAGGTTTCTCCAATGCTTTAGATATTAGCGCTTACTCGCTGGTGCGGCTTTGTGCTGCTGCTAAACCGCTGATGGCAAGCGGCGGCAGTATTGTGACCCTGACTTATTTGGGCGGCGTCCGGGTAGTTCCTAATTATAATGTGATGGGAATTGCTAAGGCGGCTTTGGAAATGAATGTTCGCTATCTGGCTGCTGAACTCGGCCCGTTAAATATTCGGGTAAATGCGATCTCTTCTGGCCCGATTAGAACTTTGGCTTCGTCAGCAGTTGGCGGTATTCTGGACATGATCCACCACGTTGAGGAAGTGGCACCGCTGCGGCGGACGGTGACTCAGCAGGAAGTGGGAAATGCTGCGGCTTTTCTGTGCAGCAATCTCGCTAGCGGGATTACGGGTCAGATTTTGTATGTCGATGCCGGTTACGAAATCATGGGAATGTAACAGTTGTCGATAATTTTGAGTGATGTAGGGGCGGGTGAGAGACAATAAACTTTAACTTTAACAAGTAAGTTGTATGCTCTCACCCGCCCGTTTCGAGAGTTTTGAGTTTTGAATAATTCTCTTAACTAAAAACTTGAGACTCAACACTTATCAACCTGTAATCTTCAATTACTAATTATCAATAACTAATGAATGACCAATTGCGAATTATGGAAATAATCGATCGCCCTTCTGTGCCTCCTGCAAGTTCAGTTCAACCAGCTAGGGCCGCCTTGGTGAAGCGCACGACACTGGAAACGGATGTCACTGCCAGCCTCAATCTCGACGGTGTGGGAACTTGCAAGGCATCTACGGGGATTCCGTTTTTAGACCATATGTTGCACCAGATTGCTTCTCACGGATTGATCGATTTGGACGTGCAGGCGATCGGGGATTTGGAGATTGACGACCACCACACGAACGAAGATGTGGGAATTACCTTAGGCCAAGCGCTGGCAAAAGCTATCGGGGATCGATCGGGCATTTCTCGCTTCGGCCATTTCATCGCCCCTCTCGATGAAGCATTAATTGAAGTAGTCTTAGACTTTTCGGGGCGGCCTCACCTAAGTTACAGCTTGGAAATTCCCAACCAGCGGATCGGCACTTACGATACTGAATTAGTGAGAGAGTTTTTTTCGGCGGTGGTGAACCACACTCAGATGACACTGCACATTCGACAGTTGCAGGGCGGAAATTCTCATCACATTGTGGAAGCGGCGTTTAAGGCATTTGCGCGAGCTCTGAGGATGGCCGTAGAAATCGATCCGCGGCGCGCCAGTCGGATTCCGAGTTCTAAAGGGGTTTTGTAGTATGTGGTTTGCAGTTGCGCTTCTGGGCTGCTGCAAACCTGTAAATTAAAATAGCCCTATCACTCTCTGATTTTTGAGCATTACTCAGTTAATATCTTTCGCATTAATGAGGTAAAGCTACAAATATTTCTGAAAGTAATGGCTCCTTTAACACCTATAAAAGGCTTCACAATGCTATGTCTAGAATTAGCTAAAGGTAGCATAAAATTCACAATAGCATACTTTTCATTGTCTGAGGTAATATCTGTTTCTAAAGTATGCAATTGAAAAATGCTACTATTAAAAATTTGAAAAGGGCTTTCTAAAGCTGCCAACTTTTGGTCAGAAAGCTCAATGTATTGTTCAAAGGTTTTGATAAGAGCGCATAAATCTTCAACCTCAATTGGTTTTGGCACAGAACTGATGGAAAATTCAACAAGCTGAGTCGTGCCAATGTTTAAGACGATAAATAGATTAACAACATTTTTAGAAGACAGAAGTTTTCTTATATAAAAAGTAATCAGGTATCCGTCAGCCTCAAGGCAACATTTATTCACCTCCTTTAGTTTCGGTAGATTTGAAGGAGAGGGCATATATGAAGCTCTTCTGGCTTCCTGAAGAGCTTCCATCTCTTTTGTCACATTACACACCCACTCTAAAAGTTATTTTGCTTCTTCTTTAGACTTCCCTAATTTTATTTCAAAATCATTGATGACTATCGCGTTACAAGCTTCATTCAGTAAGTTCTGCAATAGACACATTTCCTGAAACAAAAAGCTAATATTCATCAAGCTTTCACCGGACTGTTTAATATCTTGAAGAATAGATTCAAAAAAACCTCTAGCTTGTCTGGGAGAGGTATTCACTCTTGTTGTAAAACTATTTGGTATTACCTGTTGCACTTCCTGAACAAGTTTCAGGAAAAATTCCACTTCTTCGATCGACAACTGAATCGCAACGTTGTTATATGCTATTGTAGCAACCTTCATCATAATTAAAACCCTATTTTAAATATTAGTTAAATGAAAAGAGAAAGCTGTTGAATTATTTCTCGTGCTCTAACTCGATCGCCCTTAATTACCTGACAAAGGTATTGACCTATCGCCTCTCCCAATAATACCGGAACTGCATTCCCAATTTGCCGATATTTAGAAGCAGTCGAGCCATAAAAAACCCAATCATCTGGAAACGTTTGAATTCGCGCGCACTCCCTGACGCTCAAAGGACGCAATTCATCAGGATGACACATATCTGTAGCCTTTTGATGGGGACTCGTTGTGACAGTAGGCGACGGTTTATCCCATGCCAAGCGCCGATAAAAACCAACTTTGCCACCTTCAGATTTATAAGCTCCTCCCATTGCTTCTTGCTTTAATTCGCTGGGTAAATCCCTCCAGTTTTGACCTGCTGTTAACAGGCGCAAATACTTGAGGCGATTTTCTGAGTAAGGGACAAATTCGGGCCCAGAATCTACTAAATCCTTTAATCCTTCTCTAAGAGTCAGCCATTTGGGTTTTTTACCAGTACCTTTCTGACTGTAATTTGGCAGCGGCAAAGTAACTGAATCATTACCTTTATAACCAATAAAAATTACTCTTTCTCTAGCTTGAGTAACGCCGTAGTCAGCAGTATTGAGCAGATCGTACACAACTTCATAACCAATGCGTTTCATCTCTGCCAAAATCACTTGTAAAGCAGCACCGGGCATCTCATCTGGTTCTAATTGCGGGAAATCTAAACCTCTGCGATCGTGAGGCCGATGTCGAATTGGAGCTGACAGCAATCCCTTAACATTTTCCATGATAAAAAAGCGCGGTTTGATTTCATCAACAATGCGTATGAAATCCATAAATAAGCTGCCGCGCGGATCGCCTACAGACCCCCGTTTTCCGGCTGTACTGAAGGGTTGGCACGGAGGACCACCAGTCACTAAATCTACTTCTTCAGCACGCAAAGGTCTATCTAAACCTAAGATTTGTCCGCCTTCTTCTAATAGAGTTTTGGCGCTGACTTCGCAAATATCTCTCGGTACAGCGCATGGGGATAAGTGAGGACGATTTAGAGAGATAGTTTTGGTAGCATCAGGTTCGATTTCTACTAAACTTACTGTCTGAAATCCGGCTTTTTCCAGGCCTAAATCTAAACCGTATGCTCCAGCAAAGAGGCTAATAGTTATCAGTTTGTTATTAATCACAAGTTTAAGCCTCAAAATATAGTATTGCTGTAATGTAATGAAAACAGATATGCGATTCACTGACAAACAAGCCTCGCTAACACCATTTCCCATCAGCGTTCATCTGTGGTCAACAAAAAGATCGATCGCCCCAAATCAAACCTTACCAACCTCCACCAACTCAACAGCACCTGCTTTTTCCACTTCATCAAGAAAGAGCAACCGAAACTGTTAACTTCAATCCCAAAGCCTTCAGCCAATTAGCTCGATCGTAAATTATTGCATAAATTGTTGCAGATACTCGATCTACTTTAGTAGATTTACAGGTCGTTTTAAAATTTGTTGAACGACCCATAATAATTAGGATTTTCTAACCCTTGTAATTCATGTTTGATATCTCCCCAATCCCCTAATTTACTTTTCCACATACCATTGTCTTCTTGTATTGCAGCGTGCTGTGGTTCACCGTTATAGGTGTATATTGCTATCTTTTGAAATCCCGGTTCAATGTCACCATTATCGCAACATTCATATCCAATAGTTTGATAAGCCTTGACAAAAGCATCCAACGTTAACTCTCTTGCTACACCATCGAGCCAGTATCCATCTGGGTCTACCGGGTCCCACCTACAGTCCTCTTCGCCAGCTACGAAAGCAAAGCAATTATAATCTACTGTTTCTTCACTTGTTACTTCATATTCAGTATTCTCTAAATTAGGAAATCTCAAGAGTTTGCGATATTCCAGCCTACCATTCATAACCGTGTTCTTTTCCCCATTGTATCCACGCTTGAGCCATTTGTTTCATTCGACCGCGCTGCTCTGGTTTTACCGGATTATCACCAGTAATTGCCTTCACGGGGTGACAACCAGAGTCAGAACATAGATAGAATCAATGACATAGCCCTCATACCCCTCTGAAAAAATGGTAGTTTGTTACGCCTGATTCTCATTAATTCAATAATAATATCTTGACTTGCATTCCATCCCAACCACCCAGCATTGACCCTATAATCCAATCCAAAAACTACTGTGCCGCCCGAGCGAGCGCCCATATTCAGTTAACCTACCCACATATTTTTGAATTCCCGTAGTCTTAATTTTTTGCCCGTGTAAGAGTGCAACTATAGGCAATGGCTATCAGTAATATCAAACTGATTATTAGCATGACTTTTCTCGCTTGTTATAATTACCTGTCTGACAATCTTTCAACATTGCTTCAATTCCACTCCGACAATAGTAAATTGAGACTAAATCTGCTTTAATATATGTCAAAATGCGCTCCAAAACGCGGAAATCAAAAATGTTAGAGTTCGATCGACTTTCCAAACAATCGAAGAGTTATTCATGCTGCACTCTCCCAGCGGTGCGGAGTCGGAAATTAACCAGCGGTTGATGGAAAAATTCGCCGCCCTGGAAGTGAATGCTTGGCTCGATCGCGCGGACAATGCGATCGCCCTAATTCCCGGTCGCAATCGGCAAAAGTCGATCGCCATTACCGCTCACCAAGATGAAATTGGCGCCCTAGGGAATGTAGAAGTCCTGCCGGCTCTACTCGATAACCACTCCGAGTGCTTCCTATCCTTGACACAGTAGACCTTTTGCCTGAATCAAATTAAGAGATGTTTGTGCTGGAAACCACACTCACAAGCTTGATTCAGCACAACCCCTAGCCTTCACCCAAAGCTCACAAGAACCCAATTATCCTCAAACGCGACATTTGTTCTCGAACAGTTTTTGGGACAGAAGCAGTAAAAGGACGAGCTCAATATACCAGGGTTTTAGCACCTGCCCGTACGTCCGGTCAGGCTGGCAACCACCGCCACTAACTCGGCAGCATCTACGGGTTTGGTCAAATGCATCTGAAAACCTGCTAATAGTGCCTGCCGACGATCGTCACTCCCGGCATAAGCCGTCAGCGCGATCGCGGGTAGCCGACCGCCTCGCTGCGCTTCAAGTTGCCGCAACTTGCGGATCAGGGAGTAGCCATCCTCATCCGGCATCCCAATATCGCTCACTAAAACATCGGGGCTGCGATCGGTTGAGGTTTCGATAATCGTCAACGCCTCCTTGACCGAAGCAACAGCGATGACATCAGCACCATACTTTTGCAGAATCGTACTCAGCAACTCTAGCGCGTCGCCCTCGTCCTCTACCACTAAGATTTGTAAGCCTTCAAGGGTCGGAGACGCATCAACCCTCTCATTCGCCCCGACGATCGAGTTTAATCGCTCTGGGTCGCTGGCTGGTGGATGGATAATCATCACGGGCAGTTTGACTGTAAAAGTCGTCCCGTGTCCTATCCCTGGACTCGCTACCGTTACAGTCCCGCCATGCAATTCAACTAATTGACGCACAATGGCTAACCCTAACCCCAGTCCCCCATAACTGCGAGTGGTCGTGCTGTCGTGCTGGCGGAAGCGATCGAAGACAAAGGGTAGAAAGTCCGAGCTGATGCCTTGTCCAGTGTCGCTGACAGTAATTTCAACATGAGAATTAACCCGCTCCAAACGAATCTGGACTCGCCCCTCTTTAGGCGTGAATTTGATGGCGTTAGAAACGAGATTCCACACAACTTGCTGCAACCGAGCGGCATCACCCAAGAGCGGGCCAGCTTCAGAATCGAGCACGCTTTGCAGGCGAATTGACTTTACCTCAGCCGCCAAGCGTACAGAGTCAATCGCCGATTCAATCACGGGCAGGAGCTTGACTGGACGGACTTGGAGGCGCAGTTTACCTGTGATGATGCGAGAAATATCGAGAATGTCTTCGATGAGCTGGGCTTGAGACTTGGCGTTCCGCTCGATCGTCTCCAAAGCCCGCACGACCTTATCCTCACTCAGAGTTCGCTGCCGTAAAATCGTTGACCAACCTAAGATGGCGTTGAGAGGAGTTCTGAGTTCATGAGAAAGAATAGAGAGAAACTCATCCTTGGCACGGTTGGCTGCTTCTGCCTCGGCCCGAATCATTTGTTCGCGCATCAATAATTCGTCTTTGGTGTCATTAGACGCTTCCAGTTGGGCGGTGCGTTCCTGCACCCGTTGCTCTAGCTCCACATTAATCGCCTCGATACGGCGGCGGCTCTCCTCTAGTTCCTGGTTTGTAAGCGCAAGTTGGGCTGGACTGGGCGTATCGAGCGCCACTGGAATTAAGGGAATCAGTAAAAAGGTGAACGTATAGAAAGACCAAGCACCAGTTACCGCTTTGATCAGTCCTGAAACCCAGTATATAGGGTGCCAAAGTGTCACGACTTCCATCAGGTGGGTCGTGCCACATAAGGCAAAGATAAAAAAGAAACCCACCAGCAGCATCACCGTCTGGGCAGGCAAATCCTTACGCTCCTTCGTAAAGTAAACAATGGCAAACGCCACCGAGTAATAAGCGAGGGTAGTCACTACATCTGACGTTAAGTGCAGCCAGACTAACCCCGGTTTCCAGAGATAACAATGCCCGTGAGGAATGAAATTGGTCGAAAAGAAGGTGCTCAAAAGGTCAGGCATATTAGTTTACGGCACTGTCAAGTTAATTTAGGGCGTGTCATCAATTCAACCAGATGACCGCAGCAGCGAGATGAATCGCACCCCGAAAGTTCACCGCCCTAGGATGATAGCGCGTCGCGATTGCCCAATACAGCAGCCGCTTGGCGAAAAAGTTCTCAATCAAATGACGGGCTTTGTACAATTTTGTATCGTAAGTTCGCAGGGTCTTGCGGTTGCCGCGACGTGAAATCACGGCGGTCTTCCCCTCGGCCTTGAGGCGGTCAGTCACGCGCCGCTTTGCATCATAGCGGCTTTTTAAAATCTAGGTAAACCTCGATAGACTCAGCGGTGTAAGTTTCTTAAGCGCTCTCTTAAGCGTGCCACAAACCCTAATACTCAAGCTTCCCCTGGTTCGAGGAAAGCTCGGAAAATTCCAGTTAGAAACGGTATAATAATCGTGTCGGCGATTAATACCGGAACGCTTGATTTTATTATTAACTTGATTCCACTAAGCAGGATTGACCGTTATTAACGGGACTTAAACAATGAATCAGAGATAGGAGAAGTTCGGAAAACAGACAACGGGGTAGTGCTAGTGACGACCCATTTATATGATGGAGTTGCATAGCCTACCATTAGACGTTGAATTATATCAACACGCGAGTTCACGTTCGCGGAGGGAAAGCAGACCCAGAATTCATGAAAAAGCCAGATATCGCATTAAAATTGGTAGACAAATGTCTGGAGAGAGGCTTACGACCAGGAGTAGTATTAGTAGATGCCTGGTATGGAGCGGTAAATTTTTGAAGCAATTAGAATTTAAAAAGTTAAAATATATAGCATACTTAGCGAAAAACCCCTTCAAACAAGAGCGCTACTAAAGATATTTTTAAATTTATAAAAATTGCGTCTGTGATAGTTAAAGATAAGAAAAAAGTTGTCGAAAAATTTGAGGTTATTTATCAAAAATGAAGTCATCAATCATGAGTCATTAGTAGAGTGCGCACCTTACCGCTTAGTTATTAGTAGGGTGCGCACTGCGAACCTTACCGCTTAGTCATTAGTCAGCAGTTAGTAGTTATATCGTTTCGGGTTGCATTGGAATAATATATTTGCATGATGTCAGTGCGAGCGTCCCCGCTCGCGACTTGGATCGCGAGCGGGGACGCTCGCACTATATAATTCCGATGCCACCGGAATTGATATCATTAGTTATTAGTCAGCAATTAGTAGTTATTAGTCAGATGACCGAAGGAAGAGGGAAGAATATCTAGTTTTGCAGTCTTGCCTGTTTATTTGCTAAGCTAGAGGTTGCGCTCTGTCATCAATAAACCTTAGATTTATGCACAGGTTATTAACTGGGAAATTGCGGGTAGACTATTTAACAATACCGATCGCCAATCTGCCAGCAAATCTATCCGGTACTAAAATTGTACAGCTTACTGACTTTCACTATGACGGGGTGCGGCTGTCGGAATGGTTGCTTGAAGAGGCGATTGCGGCGGCTAATGAAGCCGAACCAGACCTGATTTTTTTAACCGGCGACTTTATTACCTACGACCCCGCACCTATTTACGGCTTAGTGCAGCGATTGAAAAACTTGCAAAGTCGGGCGGGAATTTACGCGGTTTTGGGCAATCACGACCATTATTACCCAGGGGCAAAAAGAGAGGTTGCTAATGCTTTAAATAGCGTCGGGATTCGGGTTTTGTACAATGAAGCAATCTATCCTTTGGGGTCTGAATTGGCTTTAGTTGGGTTTGCAGATTTTTGGTCGGGCGATTTTGCCCCTAAACCTGTAATGGCATCAATAAATCCCGCGATTCCTCGGATTGTATTGTCTCACAATCCTGATACTGCTGAAAAGCTGCAAAAGTGGCGGATTGATTTGCAGTTTTCTGGGCACACTCACGGCGGTCAAATCGTGATTCCAGGTATCGGGCCTTTGTACGCTTGGGTCAGAAAAATTGGCTATTTGATTCCTGAACCAATACGAAAGTGGATTCCTTATCTGTCAGCTTGCGATCGAGTAGTTACTCACTGGGAATGGGCTAGCGGTTTGCATCGGGTTGGCAGTAATTTGCTGTACGTGAATCGCGGTTTGGGAACTTATGCGCCAGGGAGGCTATTTTGTCCGCCAGAGGTGACAGTAATTACTTTGGTTTGTCAAGATCCGTAGGGGCTGGTTTAGGGCGTAAACTTTAGCGACAACAGATAATATAGCAGATGTTCAAGGAAGAACGAAGAAGGAAGGAAGGAAGGAAGGAAGGAAGGAAGGAAGAACGAAGAAGGAAGAACGAAAAACGAAGAAGGATTTTTGTACAGTTCCTATTATTATTAATTTGCTTCTCCAAAGCGATAGCCTCTGGCGTAGACTGTGTGAATTAGCACGGATTCGCCCGGGGCTTCTATTTTTCGCCGCAGCAGGCGAATTTGAGCTGCTAATACATTGCTGCTGGGTTTTTCTGCTTCACTCCACAAATATTGGTGGATTTGTTCGTGTGTTAGCAATTGACCGGGATGGCGCATTAAGTATTCTAATAACTGACATTCTTTTTCTGATAAGTCAATTGTGCGATCGCCCCGATAAGCTAATTGATTGTCGTAGTCTAGCTGTAAGTCTGCAACTTGCAGCCGCCCGACAGCAACCTCGACATCAAAAGTAGGTGGCCGCCGCAGCAAGGCGCGGACTCTGGCTAGCAGTTCTCGCAGTTCAAAAGGTTTGACTAAATAGTCGTCTGCACCAGCGTCGAGTCCTTGTACGCGATCGTCCACGGTATCTTTGGCGGTGAGAAATAGCACTGGCGTATTCAGTCCTTGCGATCGCAACTTCTGGCAAATTGCCAGTCCGGTTTGTTTCGGCAGCATCCAATCCAAAATTAGCAAATCGTAATTTCCCTGCATTGCTAAATTGCTGCCAGTTGCCCCGTCAAATGCCACATCAACTGTATAACCTTCGCGGCTTAAAACTCGACTCAAAGGGTCAGTTAACTCAACTTCATCATCAACTAAAAGAATCCGCATCCTGATTTCAAATTTTAGATTTTAGATTTGAGATTTTAGGTTAACTAAACTGATTTTTGCTACATTTTAAAGTGTGCAATACTTTCCGATTCGCTGTAAGCTGCGGCTACCCATTCCTGGATTGCAGGCAGTGCCAAAATCGCATCAGCATAAGCTTTTGCTTCGGAATCTAATTTGACTCCGTAAGTAACAAAACGCATGACAACGGGGGCAAACATAGCGTCAACAACTGTGAATTTTCCGAACAGCATATCGCCACCTGTTCTGAATTTTTGGCGGCACTCGCGCCAAATGGCAAAGATGCGAGCGATCTCTGCTTCGACACCGGGAGTCATTCCTTCTCCGGGATAGCGGTTGCGGCAGTCCATCGGCATATTTTCGCGCAAATGTTGGAATCCCGCGTGCATTTCGGCGCTGATGGAACGGGCGATCGCCCGTTCCGCTACATCGGCCGGCCACAAATCCTTCGCAAAGCGATCGGCAATGTATTCGCAAATTGCTAAAGATTCCCACACTTTCAGGTCGCCGTCGATTAAAACTGGCACTTTTCCAGAAGGGGAATAGCGCCGAATTTCCTCATGGGTTGTCGGCGCATCGAGGGAGATTCTGACTTCGGCAAATTCCAATCCTGCTTGTTTAATCGCCAGCCAAGCGCGCAGCGACCAAGAGGAGTAATTTTTGTTGCCAATAACGAGTGTCAATTTGGTCATAATTTAGCTGTCAGCTATTGGCGATCGCCCGTTAAGTTTTAAGTTTTAGAGTTGAATACACAAAGGCGCGATACACAATGGCGATCCTCTTCGAGGGCTTCGCGCGAAGCGCGATCGTCCAGTTATCTGCACCAGCCTCTGCAAGCATTTTACACTAACAGCCTCCCAGCGTTCCGCGTTTTTCTGCAAACTTCGATCGGGCTGCGCGATCGAACACCCTTGATTTCACATGGGATGAGAAGCCTTTGACCCTGGGGATTCTGGCGCGGTTAGCGTTAGGTACGGCTACTGTCTAGTCCATTTCCTCGTCCTCTAGACCGCCGCCTGAGAGGATTTCATCTACTGTAATTTTCAGGGAATCCGGGTCTACACTGTGAAATTCTCCGTCAAATTCTTGACTGTCAAACTCTCGATTGTTTTCCCTAGTGACCGCCATAAAAAAAAGTGAGTCTATAAAAAGTTATTAAATATAATATATACCCAAACAAAGGATCGAGCAATACCCGAAATTTATTTTTCGCTGTGAACTCTATGTGTTATTCTGAGTTTGGTAAAAGCTGTTTCTGCTTGTACCGCGATCGCCCCCTTCCCAAATTGAGCAATTTACACTCTAAAAATTGACATGATTACTGTTGCACTTCCCAAAGGCGGACTGTTAGGAGATAGCATTCGGCTGTTTAAATCGGTTGGATTAGACTTCAGTGCTTTTCTCGATTCCTCTAACCGCCAACTTCAAATTTATGACCCTACCGGAACTGCAAAAGCTTTGCTAGTAAGGACGCACGACGTGCCGGTTTATGTGGAATACGGTCAAGCTGATTTGGGGATTGCTGGTTATGATGTTTTGCGGGAAAAAAATCCGAAAGTGGCAAATTTAATAGATTTAAAATTTGGCAAGTGTCGGCTGTCGGTGGCGGTGAAAGAGTCTAGTTCTTATCGACGAACGGTAGATTTGCCTCCTCACGGTAGAGTTGCTTCTAAGTTCGTACACTGTGCGAGGGAATATTTTCACAATTTGAATTTGCCGGTGGAAATTGTGCCGCTTTACGGTTCTGTGGAGTTGGGGCCGATTACGGGTATGTCGGAGGCTATTGTGGATTTGGTTTCGACTGGCAAAACTTTGCGGGAAAATGGTTTGGTGGAAATTGATGTTTTGTTTGAAAGTTCGGCTTATTTGATCGGTCATCCTTTGAGTTACCGTTTGAATGCGGGAGGGGTTAATGAGTTGATTGGGAAGTTGAGAGAGCAAGTTTTGACTGCTGTTTGATGGTCTAAAATTAGTATGGACACGGCGCCGTGCCGTTTCCCTGCGAACGAGTGATATCAATTCCGGTTGCATCGGAATTAATATTACCCGAAATCAGGACACGGCAGTGCCGTTTCCCTACAATTAATCGGGTTAGGGAAACGGCACTGCCGTGTCCTCTATATCATTCCGGCGCAGCCGGAATTGATATGATATTTATACTAATTCTTAAAACTCATGCAACAGTATGTGTAGGGTGCGTCGCCACCCTTAAATCTTAAATAATATCCACAATCTTTGAGCGACGCACCGGTGCAGAATAGTGAGCGTAAACAAACCCACACTCATCATTGTTGCAAGACTTTGAAGAATTGGTATTAGCTCAATTCTGAGCTGCTATTTGGAGGTATCAAACCTAGTTTTTCCTGGCAGCGGTTGATATAAAAACTGACGACTGTATCAGCAGGGTTTTGTTCGATTAGTTGCTGAAAATATCCCAAGGCGGCGACAAATCTTTCGGATTGCCATCCTTGAATTCCTTTGTCAAATAAAACCTGGGTAAGCTGCTTTGCTTCTGAGTCTGGACTGGAGGCGGCCCAGATTTCGTAGATTTCAATAGCTTGCTGCTTGCCGCGGGGAGTTACTCGATCGATCCAGCGATAGTAATAATTGTTTCTTGGCGATTCGCTGTCTGCCGCAGTCGCCTGATTCGTAGAAATCGTACTCTCCTGTGTTTCCACTTCCAAGTGGCACTTTAATAATAGACTTTCTTTTGAGTTTGAGTTCGGACTTATGCTATTGAGAAATTCTCTCGCATGAACGATCGCATTTTCGCTAACAATAATTTGGCAACCGTATATTTTAGTTAAATTTTCTAACCGAGAAGCTGTATTTACCACATCGCCGATGACTGTAGAGTCCATCCGGCGGTCGGAACCCAAGGTGCCGATCATGCCGATACCTGTGTTAATTCCCGTACCGATATTGACGGGAAATTCTAAATTGTATTTGTGGCGGCTGGCATTAAATTCCTGCAAACTTTCTTGCATTGCTACTGCGGCTTCGATCGCATCCATAGCGTGAGAATTCGGCTTGTCAAATACTGCCATGATGGCATCGCCTAGGTATTTGTCAATAAACCCACCGTGGGACGTTATGCAATCGTTCATTTTAGTAAAAAAAGCGTTCAACCATTCAAAGGTCTCGCGTGCTGCTTGAGATTCTGCGATCGCAGTAAACCCGCGAATGTCGCAAAATAAAATAGTCAGCTCTTCTTCTGTGACATTGCCCAACTGAATAGATTCTATTCCTTGGGGCGCAATTCGTCCCAGAAGCTGCTCCGGCACAAATAGGTGAAATTTTTCTGAAAGATATTCGTTTGCCTCCCAAGCTGCGGCGATTTGGCGTTTGCTTTGCTCTTTTACCTGCTGGTTGAATTGAGAAGAGACAGCTTGCGATCGCATTTGGCTCAACTGCAAAACATTTTCAACTTTCGCCAGCAACAAGCGACTGTTAAAAGGCTTGGTTAAATAATCATCGGCCATCATTTCCAACCCTCTGAGGCGAGATGTATCGTCATCGAGGGCAGTCAAAAAAATCACCGGTACAGTTTGCAATGTTGTATCGTTCCGCAGGCGCTCGCACACATCAAAACCGTCCATCTCCGGCATCATAATATCCAGTAAAATTAAATCTGGTCGAGATGCGCGGGCGAGGGAGAGCGCTTCATGGCCAGATAGCGCCGATACTGTGGCGTATCCTTCCAGGCGCAATAACTCTTCGAGTAAAATCAGATTAGCTGGCTCGTCATCAACCAACATGATGCAGGGCGACTTGTTTGACATGGAATATGATATATATTGAATTTAGCTCTGGACTGGCGCGTGTAGATGCTCTAAACCTGGTTGATTCGTGTATTTCTAGTTATTCAATTCGATATTTTTCTTAGGAACCGGGTTTCGGAGGCAAGTGTGCGCAATTCCTATAGATATTTATCTAATATTGAGTTTAACCTTTCTGGTTATCAATTATTATAAATGGCAGTGCTGCAACTGCAAATAATTATTGTTAGGTGAGAAAAGAACGGACAGTAGCGATCGTCAAATTCAAATCCAGCGGCTTGCTCAAATAACCAGAAGCGCCTGCTTCCAAACATCGATCGCGGTCACCTGGCATCGCCATCGCCGTCACCGCAATCATCGGTATCGACTCCCAGACAGGATCTGCTTTAACTCGGCGCATCAACTCAAAGCCGTCAACATCCGGCAACTGAATGTCCATCAAAATCAAATCCGGCAGCAAATCCGGCGCAGTAGAGGCGGCGAGAATACGATCGAGCATCGCCTTCCCATCCGCGAGTATCTCTACCCCGTACCCCTCCAATTCCATCACCTCAGAAATTAACATTTGGTTAAAAGGCTGGTCTTCGACAACCAAAATCCGCTTGCAGCCAATTGGTAAAGCAATCGCAGAAGCAGGGACTAACTTGGAATCCAAGGCACAATTCGCAAAGTTTCCCAACTCTTGACGCATCTCCGTCAAAGGCAGCCAAACGCGGAAAAGACTTCCGCGATCGCAAACAGATTGAAAAGAAACAGTCCCCCCGTGCAATTCTGCCAGCCGCTTAGTCAAAGCCAAACCCAAACCTGTACCTTCGTGGCGCCTGGTCAGGGAAGAATCCACCTGTTGAAAAGGTCGAAATAGCAAGTGCCAGCGGTCTTGAGGAATGCCGATGCCGGAGTCTTTCACCTCAAAACAAAAATAAGGAGTGCTGGCATTTACAGGAGAACAATCCGGCCGGTAGTCGCCCTTTATTTCACTGCCGTAGACCAGACGCCCGCTGAGTTTAACTTGTCCCTGTTCTGGGGTAAATTTGATGGCATTGGAAAGTAAATTTATCACAATTTGTCGCACTCGCCGTTCGTCGAGCAAAACTTTAGTAATGCGGTAGTCGAGTTCTAAAGACAAACCTATCCGCTTTTTGTCGGCCCGCGGCTGCATCATTTTCAGACAGTCTGTCGCGAGTTCGTGAACGCGAACAGGCTGTAAATTGAGTTCTACTTTCCCCGCTTCTATTTTAGAAAGGTCGAGAATATCGTTGATTAGCTGCAACAAGTGCTGGCCGCTTTTTTCGATCAGTTCTACATAGTTGATTTGTCGATCGCCCAACTGTCCGGCCGTTTGCCGCAGCAGCAAGTCAGAAAAGCCGAGAATGCTGTTGAGAGGCGTCCGCAATTCGTGGGACATCGAGGCCAAAAACTCGGATTTCAACTGAGAAGAATACTCTAATTGTTTGTTAACTCGGCGCAGATTTTCTTGTGTCTGAGTCCGCTCGATCGCCGCCCCCAGAGTCCGGCAAGCAGCCTCCAGAACTTCTTGGTGGAGGGCGGTTTGCAGTTTTTTGACGTTGCGGGACTCTAGCGTCAGTACGCCGATAATTGTACCGTCGGTGGCTGCGATCGGAAAAATGCCCAGTTGTCCGATTCCCGGATGCCGAAATTCCGGCACGGCATTGGGATGTTGGGCATAATCCTCGACCAACAAAGGTTTACCGGTTTTCACAACTTCCCACAGCAAACCGGTGCCGTAGGGAATGCCTTTGTCTAGGAATTCTTGCATTTCTGCGGCGACTGGTTCCCCGTAAGTAGCCAGAAATTGACTAGAAACTTGGTTGTAAATCGCCACCGCTTGCCGATCGTTTCCCTTGCCGCTAATCACCTTGACATCTCCGAAAGCTGCATTCATTGCCCCTACCAGATAGGTGAGGGCAAACTGACCTATTTCTTGCAAACTGTGAGAGTTTTGCAGCCGTTCAGTTAAACCTAACAGAAATGTCAGCCGCCGGACTTCTGCGTTCAAGCTAGCTTGGGAGTTTTGGTATACCGTAACGTCTCGAAAGGTAAACAGCCGTCCGCCGCTGTTGGTAATCGTGGCGCACACCTCCAAACAAACCGCATTGGATTGCTCGAAATAAAATGATAAACTTTCATCCTGAGATTTTTGCAGTGCTTGCTGAAACTGTTGCCACTGCTGAACGGACAAGTAACCCCGATCGACAATTTCGGCAAACAGCACATCGCACTTGGGCTTTGTTGCGAGCCATTCTGGGGACAGTCCCCAGGTTCCGGCCAATTTTTTGTTAAACAAAACTAAACAGTCAGACGAGTCGAACAGAGCGATCGCATTGTCTACTTGATTGAGAATTAGTTCTTGGTCTGCCCTCAACTGCTGCCAGTCTATCTCCATTTTTTCTATGTCTGTAGCTCTTAGTTTTGTTGTCATAACTTTCTAGGGATATGGCAAGAGTTCTTTGATAACCCTTTACTTAATGTGACATAATTTTAGTTTTTTTGGTAGTGAGGGGGAGCGAGCGGCCTTGTGATCTGAGACACTTGCTGCTTTGGGACGGCGATCGGAGCCACCTTTGAACTGCATCGGCTACACTGCTTAATTATGAGGTAATAAGGAGGGAAAGCATGATGACAGAAGGATCATCTTTTAATAACAATGCTGTCGAATTTTATGGCCTCTGACTTGAAACTATTGTGTTCCACTCTGTGCTAAATTTACCCAAAATAAAAACTAATTGGCGCGATCGTAAAAGAGCATATGTCAAAATGCAATCACGACCTTACCCTTAAACTATATTAGCAATAACTTGGTTATTTAGATTAACCGGTCAAGCAAATGTTGCGTTCAATAAAACAGGGTTAAGGTGTGCCTAAGCACCGGGAGGAAGTGATATAAGTTTCAAAAAAGGATGCAACTGTAGGCAATATCCCAACACATACAGAATCAGTTATTCCCAATTATTTTATCTAAAATCGTTCGACTGAGCGCTCACGCCGAAGTCTAAAATCTAAAATGGTATGAGTTATTACGATCGCACTTATGAGTAAGGTGCGCCGAGGCGCACCCTACAAATGTGAGTTAGAACGCAAGTCTTGTTAATGTTTCTTAGGATTTTTCGGAAAAGGAATGCCCAAACTTTCGTGAAAAACAAGCTGAGTTTTATAAGTCAAGCGGCGGTTAACTTGTTTGATAATTTTTTCCAAAAGCGCATCGCCGGTTTTTTCTATCAAAGGCTGAGACATCGATCGAATAAACTTGGGAAAGCAAACTCCCACAGCCAAATCCAGCTTCCACGTCGCACTGGTAATCGCAGGCGGCAGCTTAGCACGTTCCGACGCAGGCCAATCGGCGGCAAACTCCTGAGACGGTATCTCAACTAGCTTCATCGCCGATCGAAAATCCACCTCATACCCGGGCGAGGTATAATTCGGAACCGGAATAGTCTTAATCAAATAGCAGCCTTCAGCGTCAGGCGGCAGCAACTCTAAACCAATTCTCGCTTCAACGCGGTAGCCGAAAGCCCCAAAACGCCCGATTAATAGATCGTAGCCGTTTTCGCCGATCGGCTCGGCCTTCATCGGCGAAGCGCAATGGCAAAACCAACTCTTGTGGTCATTCAAATGCTGCGCCACCGTCTCAGCATCCGCGTACATCTCCATGCTGTCTTCAAAATGCGTGTGAAACCAAATCGGCTCAAGTTCCTCTGCTGCATCCGCACCTCTACTCTCGGGAGGCCCAAAACTCGCATCTGGGTAGTAATTTTCGTCAGAAGCTTCAACAGTTTGATATTCAGCGGAATCCTGTTTCATCGTATGCTCTCCTGTTATACACGCCAATCGATCCGGTTGGGGATGTGCCAAGGAAGTTTCCTCCCTACAATTGAGAAATGGATAGTTGCAGATAGCAACAAAACTTACCCTCGTTCAGCATAACTCGACTTATGAAAGCATTTGTAGCAGGAGCCACTGGCCAGACTGGCCGCCGAATCGTCGCAGAATTAGTCAAGCGAGGCATTCCCGTGCGCGCTTTAGTGCGGAATCTAGAGACAGCTAGGCAGATTTTACCACCGGAGGCTGAGCTAGTGACTGGGGATGTATTAAATGCGACTTCTCTGGGCGATGCCATCGGCGATAGTACGGTGTTGCTGTGCGCGACAGGGGCAGCCCCTGGTTTTGACCCGACAGCGCCTTACAAGGTGGATTTTGAAGGTACTAAAAATTTGGTGGATGCAGCTAAGGCTAAGGGAATTGAGCATTTTGTGCTCGTGACTTCTCTGTGCGTCTCTAACTTTTTTCACCCGCTGAATTTGTTCTGGCTGATTCTGGTTTGGAAAAAGCAAGCCGAGGAGTATTTGCAAAAAAGCGGCTTGACTTATACGATCGTCCGTCCGGGCGGTCTCAAAAATGAGGATACTTCAGATGCGATCGTCATGGCTGCTGCGGACAAACTATCAGACGGTAGCATTCCCCGCACTAAGGTAGCCCAAGTGTGCGTGGAGGCGCTGTTTCAGCCGACTTCTCGCAACAAGGTTGTGGAAATTGTGGCTAAGTCGGAGGCTCCGCAAAAGAGTTTTGAGGAGTTGTTTGCCAGTGTGATTTGATTGAATTAGGCTGGCTTGGGTTCGGTGCGTCAGACAAAAAAAAATTTGATTTGGGTCAAAGATTTGGGCTGACGCACGCTACAACAATTTTCCGATCGCCAAATCTGGCAAAATCTTAATAGTTTTACAATTCGCCGTCGAAATTTCCCTCTCTCAGCATGAAAACTCTCAAGTGGCCAGCTTGGTTCCCCTATCCGATTTCGTGGTTAAGGGCATTTGCTCTCGCTCAGAGTTTTAGTTTTGTCCTTCGCAGGGGCATTCCTTTTGTCAGTAACGATTTCGGCTTTCTGACTCTACTGCTGGCGGCTTGGCTGATTCAGTTGCCTTTGTTTTTTGTTTGTCACTTTTTAGCCGTCAAAATCTTAAATCCCTTACTAATTATGCTGCCGGGCCGCTTTCGCGTTGCGCGCAAGTTCAAGCGCCGGCATACTGGTATTCGATCGCACTTGCGAGAAGGCTTGAATGCTGTTGTAGTGCTTTTTTTTACCTTTAATCTGTCCCTGTTGGTGCAACTTGCAATTTTTTATTGGCCAGCGCGATCGATCGATCCGGCTCAGTTGCTAACAGGAATATCTACTCTAACAAATGTTGCGATCGCCGGTGAATTCGATTTCTGGCTCATCAAATTGGCGGGGGTTTTATCGAGTTTAACGCTGTTAGCGGCGCCGCTATATCAATACGATTTTCGGGTGCGCCGGATGCGGGCGGCTCGAAAATTAGCCGAAATTGCGGAAATGGAAATGACTTGGCTAGAAGCTGAGAAATTGGGCCGTCGAAAAAGGGGTTTGCTGAGGCGATCGGAAATTCAAATCCTCGGATTTCTACTTTTAATCGGCGCTGTGATTGGCGGCGCTGTTTTTTTGGCTGCCAATTTGCGGGGAAATCAGCAGTTGTCACAGTCGGCGAGTGAGGTTAGCAAATCGCCGCCGCTGGCGATGAAAACGGGCGATCCTTACATTCGGGCGCTGATGCGAACTATTTCTGCTAGCGAGTCGAATGTTTCTCGGCCTTATCACGTTGTTTACGGTGGCAAATACATATTAGATTTGAGCCGCCATCCTGACTGGTGCGTGAAGATTGTTAATGGCCCGAATCGGGGCAAGTGTACTACGGCTGCGGGCAGGTATCAATTTCTGACTACGACTTGGAAGGAGAAAGCTAAGCGCTATCGGGCCCGTCCTGCTAATTTTTTATTCTGGGAAGATTACAGTTTTCAACCGGAAGATCAGGATGCTGTGGTTTATGCTTGGTTGAGCGATCGCAAGTTTTGGAAAGCTGATATTTCACAGATGCTGCGGCAGGAAAGATTAACTGAGGTATTGCGGATGCTTTCGGGAACTTGGACGAGTTTGGGATATGGAATTGAGAACAATTCTATGAGTTCTAGTTTGCCGGAAGTCTACCGGGAAATGCTGCGGCAAGAATTGGAAAATGCTGGTTCTTAGGGAGCTAAATGTTCGCTGTTGACTGTTGACTGTTGACTGTTGACGAATGTTATTGGTTATTAACAAGCCAAAGCGATTAAGAAATAACCACTAACAAGTAATGAATAACTAATCCTTCAATTTTGGCAAAAATGCTGTCAGACATTTGTACAATTCTAATCCCGGCCCAGCTTGCAGCGGATAAAGCTTGTCGAAATTAATTGGGCTTCCCGGTGCCAATTTCCACTCGGTTTGCTGTGCTTTTTTTGGGGAAATTTCGATCGCTACCGTGATGTTAATAATGTTGTTGTGCTGGGGGATTCCCCGGAAGCAGTAACTTTTTCCCGTGCGTTTGTCGGAATCGCTGCCGGTGATGTATCTGTCTTGTTTGCGAAATTGGATTTCTCTGAAAGGTCGATCGATCGCAAACGAGTCTCGGTAGCGGTAGTCTCCGTCGGGCAAGCTTTGCACAGTCGGTCTGATTTGAGCTAGAACTGTTGTTGCACTAAGAGTTAGCATCATTGATACGAGTTCCTCCTGTGAAATCGGTGATTTTGCTGTCTGGTGTCTGAGTCGCTGTGGGCGATCGGCTTAAACAGGAGGGGCCAGTAACCAATTAATAAGACTTGTTATGCAGTTTTACTTGATCCCTGCCTATCGTGAATAATTATTTCATGGTTTCATCTCTTTTACGGATATGAGTGATAATAGAAGTATTGAGTCAAGCCCTGAGAAATTTGGCGGGCGCATATCTAAGGATAAACGGAGGATACTGCTATGTTTGGGCTGACGCGAAGAACAAAAAATTTAGGGCGGGTTGAAACCGGCAACTCGGAACTGCGAGGCTCTATCACCTCTGCGTCTCAAAGTAGCCGCACTGTTCGATCGCGAGTTTATCAAGATGAGGCTTTGGTGTCGGCGACGCTGGCGGGACTGCCGGCTCTTTTGGCATCGCTGGAAAGCTTTCGCGAGTAGAGTTTGACAATTTCTCTTGTTAAACATCGGGAGTTGACTGAGCTAAACTATTGCCAGACGCCGGAAAAGATATTCTTGACGGCGATGGCAATTCGATTTAAGTCTTCTTTCAGCAGCGGCGGCCAAGCAACTCCTTTGCGGAGTCCTGCTTCAAATTGCAGCAAACCTTCTACTGAGAGTAAATGCAGTGCCGAGATTAATTGCCGATCGAGCATTGGAGATTCTTGCAGGCCTTCAAACAATATTTTTAAAGCTAATAAAATTGATGTCACCTGTCCGGGTACGGGCGGCTGACCTTGTTTGAGACGCATCAGGAAGGCGTCGGGATTTTTCTTGGTTTCGAGGGCGGTTCCTTGGTCGATCAGAAAACTGCGGGCTGTTTTGTAATCCATTTGATGTGCGATCGATCTCCTGCAATTAATTAGCTGGTATTATATCACTTTTTGTCTCGCTCAATTTGGCAATATATTTCTATAAAGGATAAACTACAGCTACTCGTGAGGTGCGCGGGCCCTGTACCGTACAGCTACTCGTGAGGTGGTTTTCGGCGCACTCTAAAGCTCTGGTAAGGTGTACCGAAAAGCACCCTACAGCTACTCTTGGTAGTTATGAGTAGGTTTTACAGAACGGAAAAATAAAACAGTCAGTAACTCAGGTCATGTGATTTGTTGATTAGCGAATCACGGCAACCAGTCCGTACATAGCTAATCCAACTCCAATCAACAACTGGAAAGAGCAACAAGGGGTTCAACGATCGCGCCCGATCCAAGTGCTGCAAATATGTTTTAATAGAGTGGCGCTGGCGGGGTGACAACCCCGCCGGAAACCCAGACATGGCTCATATTTGACCGACTTGTGTTAAAAAAATATAGGAGTAATGAAAGTTACACTCGACCTATAAAAATATATGTTACCTAAATTCTATCAGACTCACTTCCAAAGACAACAAACCCGCTCTCAATTTTTAGTTTGAGAAATTGTGCTTAACCTCTACGCATCAGAAAAACAAGTAAGATTAGAGCGACTGCGGCGACGCGAATTTCCCTACCCCATTACCCCCGAAAGTCGTCGCCACAAGCGGAATAAGATTTCTGGACTTACCTCAACTCACCCTAACCTGTTTGTGGTTCCCCCTAGTTACCTATTGGTTGACAACCTACTGCCAACCCCGACAGAAGGTATCTGTAGCGCGATCTATCCTGCGTCAATGGGGATGTATTAATCTGTTTGCGGTCAGTCTAATATGTCCGCGAAGAGCAATCCCCTTATCTTGGTAACAGTTACCAAGTGGATAAACTATCTCGAAATATTATATGCTGAACCTGTAGAAGAGTAAACGCAAGTTAACTCGTAATAAGTGTCACTCTTATCGACATGGACTCAGAGCTGCAACGTTACTCAGGCATGGTTCCTAGCTATATTTGTCACCCCCCCCCAGAAAAAATGCAAGACGAAACTTTAAAAAAAGAGCGACAATTCCACGATGCTTGGGCATCCACAATTGATGTTGACGGCATTCGGGTCAATGATTACTTTGAAGCTTGTACCGCCCCAGAAAATAGATTTATCCTCAAGCAAATGGGCGATATTACGGGCAAACGCTTGTTAGATTTAGGCTGCGGCGCGGGAGAAAATAGCGTTTATTTTGCTAAAAAAGGCGCGCTTTGTATGGCCGCTGACTATTCTCAGGGCATGGTAGAAGTTGCTCTGAAATTGGCCGAGAAAAACGGCGTCAAAATAGACGGCTGCACAGTGAATGCAATGGCGATGGAGTTCCCGGACAACAGTTTTGATATTGTTTACGCTTCTAATTTGCTGCACCATTTGCCGGAACCATCCAAGGCTATTCGCGAAATGCACCGCGTGCTGAAGCCTGGGGGAAAAGCTTGTTTTTGGGACCCGATGAAGCACAATCCGGTGATTAATGTTTACCGCAGGATGGCGACTGAGGTGCGGACGGAGGATGAAACTCCTTTGGATATTAATATTGTGAAATTTGTCAACTCTTTGTTTTCGGAGACAGCTTATGATACGTTTTGGCTGACGGCGCTGTGGATTTTTTTACGCTTTTATTTAATCGAAAAAGTGCATCCGAATGAGGAGCGTTATTGGAAAAAGATTATCATTGAACAAGAGAGATTGAAACCGGAATACTCTCGGTTAGAAGGGTTGGATGGGTTTTTGAAGAAGTTGCCCTTGATGAAGCGCTTGGCTTGGAATTTGGCTGTGGTGGCAACGAAGTAATTAAAATAAGTACAATAAGTCAAAGCATTTAATTAAGAGGCTAATTATGCCAGAAACTATTACTGCTATCTACGAAAACGGGGTTTTTCGTCCCTTGAGTTCTGTGTCTTTCAAAGATGGGGAAACTGTGCAGATTCAACTCTGGTCAGATGATCCAAAAAAGCAGGCAGAATTGGCAATCAAGTTTTTAGTTGACCGAGGATTGGTGACTCCACTACCTAACGTTCCCCATAACGTCGAGGCTGTCACTGATGAAGATGTGTATGAATTGGCTCAAAGGTTAGGGGCAAAACCGGGCAAGCCTCTCTCAGAAATGATTATCGAGGATCGCGGCCCGTGGTAAACATTTATTTTTTGGATAGCAGCGCCCTCATCAAAAGATATGTGGTTGAAATTGGCAGCCCTTGGATAAAAACGCTCACGGATTCCCAGACTGGTAACTCGCTGCTTGTAGTCCGCATCACCTGGGTGGAAGTTCTTAGTGCTTTTGCACGCAGACAACGTGAAGGCGGTATAACTGCTGCGGAAGTTGCTGCACTTATTGCAAAGTTTCGCTCTGAATTCAATAGTCGGTATAGAGTTATCGAAGTTGATCTGGCACTGGTGGAAAGGGCGGGTGAACTGATTGTTCAATATCCACTGCGGGCTTATGATGCTGTGCAATTGGCGGCTGCTTTGCGCGTTCAATCTGTGTTAACATCAATGCCCGAAACTCAACTAATTTTTGTTTCTGCGGACAACAGATTGCTGGATATTGCTCAGTCGGCAGGGTTGGCGACGGATAATCCTAATAATTATCAGTAATCAAGCTGTTTGTAGTGAGGAATGCAAGTCCTCATAAAAATTTTAGGACTTGCATTCCTCATTACAAACTAATTTTAGTGCGATCGTTATTTAGAGAATTTCTTTCAAAGTTTTAACTAAAATGTGATTTTGTTCCTCCGTACCTACACTAATCCGCAATTTGTCTTCTAATCGCGGCTGATTGAAGTATCGAATCAATATTCCCCGTACTTTCAGTGTTTGATAGATCCTTTCTGCATCGCCGTTTGGTGGCCTAACTAACAAAAAGTTGGCTTGCGAGGGCCAAACTTCAAAGCCTAATTCCTGGAAGCTAACAGCTAGTTTTGCCCTGGAAGCCTTAATCTTTTCGGCGTTGGCTGTTTTGTGGTCTCGATCGGCGATCGCCGCCGCCGCCACTGCATAAGCTAAAGCATCCACATTGTAGCTGTCTTTGACTTTATTTAATTCTGCCAGCAGCGCCGGATTTGCTATGGCAAAACCCAACCTCAATCCTGCCAGGGAATAACCTTTTGAAAGCGTCCTCAAAACTATAACATTACTGTACTTTTTTGTCAACTCCAAAGCATTTTCTTCAGCGAAATCTACATAAGCTTCATCGATGACCAGAATCCCGGATAACTCTTTAGCCAGTCTCTCCAAATCTGCAACAGATATGGCTGTTCCCGATGGACTGTTTGGCGAAGCTACAAATGTCACTGCACCCTGGGCTGCTATTAGCAAATCTACTGGTAACTTGTAGTCGTCGGGATAAGGAACTTCAACAAATTCTGCATCTTGAATTTCTGCCAAAGTGCGGTACAATACATAGGTTGGCGCGGGACAAACAATCTGTTTCCCAGATTCGCCCACAGCGCGAACTATCAAGTTTAATAAGTCATCGCTGCCGTTACCTACCGCAATCCAATCGTCAGCAACTCCCAAAACTTTACTAGCAGCCATGCGGAAACTTTTGCCCGTTGGATCTGGATAGCGCCGCAGCATTTCTCCGTCTATTTCCTGAAGCACTTTTAAGGCTTTGGGAGAAGGCGGATAGGGATTTTCATTAGAATTTAGTTTAATAATTTTTGTGCCTAGTGGAGGCTGTTCCCCCGGCACATAGCCGGACATTTCGTGGATGATTTTGCGAAAGTAATTCATCTATTAATTGAGTTTTGTGGAACGGGCATCTTGCCCGTTCTCGATAATGGTGCAAGATATCAAGTTAAACAAATCATATCAAACAATTAGTCACTATCCGCGTTATACCCAAATCAATTAACTTTTGCATATCTGCTCGATCGTCCACCGTCCACGCCACAACGTCAACTCCCTGACTCCGGCTTTCTTGAATTAGTGCGGGGTTTTCCAGCAACACGCGGTACTGGCTGCTAATCAAATTATCTCGATGCGCCACAGCTCGAGCTAATTGAGTTTTGTACGCTTCTAGATTAGCAACGATGTGTCCGATCGCCAAATCGGCAGATAGCCGCCGCACTTGTTCGAGAAATCCATCGTTAAAGGAAGTAATAACGCATTTGTGTTGAATTTCTTCACCCTTCAAAGTATTGACAAAATCCGCGACATCTGCATCAGACCATTCGCAGTGCGGCTTGACATCAAAGTAAAGAAATTTGTCAACATTTTTGAGGATAGCTAATGATTCTTTTAAGGTAGGAATTTTTTCTTGTGAAAATTCATCGCTAAACCATTTTCCCGCATTAAGTGTCTGCAATTCAGACAGGGTTGTTTCCCTAACTTTGCCAGAAACTCCAGTGATTCTATCTAATGTTGCGTCGTGAAAAATCACTGGTACGCTGTCGGCGGATAGCTGGATGTCAAATTCGATCGAATGAGCTCCGCGGGCGATCGCCAGTTCAAAAGCTGCTAAAGTATTCTCAGGGGCGATCGCCGAAAATCCCCGATGTGCGATAATTTCTAAATTCACTGTCTTGTGCCCTCTAAAAAATCTGCCACAGTTTGATTAAAAGTTTCCGGTTCAGTCAAAAAAGACCAGTGATTCCCCGGTACTTTTGCAACGGTAAGATTTTTCAAGTATCTCTTGTACGGCTGCATTTGCCAAGCCATGCGATTTACGCCTTTTTCCGGCTGTACAAACAAAGTCTGGATATCAATATTTTCAGTTAAACCGGCAACTTTCATCACTTCTGCAAATATCTGATTTCTGGCTGCAATCCCAAATTTACTTCCCCAAGTTCCATCGGATTTTTGTTCTATTTGGTGTTGGAATACCATTTGCTGCACGTCACTCCAATCTGCGTATTCTCCCGATTGTTTTGCTGCTGCTTCTGCTTGGGATAAAGTCGCAAACGGGCCCACACATTTGAGACAGTCTAATTTTCGGTAAACAATTGGCAGGGTGAGTTTCATCGCGGCGGGCAGTTTGGTGATGAAGATGGGGTCTACTAAAATCATACTGCAAAAGCGATCGGGATTTTGCCTGGCCCAAATCGCTGCTAGTTTGCCCGTCCAAGAATGTCCTAAAATGTGGGCGTCTGGCCAGTTGAGATGTGCCATCAAAGCTTCTAAATCTGCGATCGCACTTTCAAAAGTATAGCCTATTTTCGGTTTGCTGCTCTCTCCGTGACCGCGCATATCTGGCGCTACAATATGATAGCCGTTGGACAAGTAATTGCCCAAGCTAGTCCAGACACACGCACTATCTGCTAAACCGTGTAGCAGCAGCAAACGCGGAACTTTTTTTAGCCCTATTTGTGGCTTCCATTCTAGGTAGGAAAGTTCGATTTCTGCTAAGTGCAAGCTGTTGCGTGTTGGCATGACTGGCGGTAGTTAATTACTTCGTAGAACTCGGCGGTTGAAACCCTACTACACAAACAAAGTCCGCAAAGGCGGACTAACAAATAAGACATCTTAATACTAATTTTTGCTTTTTAAACTCAACAAGATAAACTGAGTTTTTTGCGCTTCATCAAAATTGTCGTCGCTGACCAAAACTACACTCTGGCTGCCATCTGGCAAGCGCGGGCCGAGGGTCATCCCCTCTAAATTGTACAGCGGAATTCCGAGTTCGCTTAAGTCTAGCAGCAACTTTTTCTTAACAGGTTCGACCGCCATTCGCCCTTTGAAACTCTTGATTCTCGAAGTATCCGTAGCCGCCCCAACCGCTACTTGATAAATTCTAGCGCTGTATCCCGACAGCCCAAAAGAACGTTCTAAACTCAGAATCTGACCGCCGCCGATTGTTACTAATTCGGTTAAACCGTTCAAAATAGTCATGGGAACTTGGTCTAGCGTGTAAAGATTTTCCGAGACTAATTGCGGCGTTTTATCGACGATGATATAATGTAAAAGACGGATTTTGCTTGCCTGTTCTGGGTCTAAATCTTGCATTAACGGCGCTTCCGTAGCTGCGAACAAACGAAAGGGATCGAGACCGCCCGGACTAAAAGTTTCTGGGTCGATGGTTAAAGATTCAAAACCTAAATTTTCCACCACTCCTTGCTGCTGTTTTTCATCGCTGGTATCGGGAATATAGCGCTTTGGAATCGGCAAATTTCCCCGCAATTTCCCAGTTTTGAGGTCGAATTCTCCGAGAAAAGGAGGGATGCCAACATGAGTAACGCCTTCGCTGGCGACAAATACTGAGTTGCGGGGAGAAAGGGCTATGCCTTCGGGATTGATGGAACCCCAAGAGAAGGTTTCACCGTCTGCTTTTTTGAGGGAGGTAACGCCTTCAACGGTAACTTTTTTCAGGCGAATATTTGCTGGGTCACTTGATGTGAGGTCGAGTCGGAGACTGTAAAATCTGGCTTCTCCGTTTTCGCTGGGGTCGTCGGAAAGAGCGTAAAAGCGATAAGCTTTGGAAGTGACTGCGCTAATACCTTTGGGGTCGTAGGTAATTCCTGACAAGCCGCCGACTGGTGTTCCTTCAAAAGTGATTTTTGGCAATTGGTACTCGCCCAAAAAGTCCAGGGATATTTCAGGAAAAGAGCGGTCTCTAGCAACGGCGGGAGGCGGGGCGCAAGCTGTGCAAACAGTTAAGAGAATTAGGGCTAGACTGAATAAGCGTAAAATACGTTGGCGAAGCCCTCGAAGAGGATCGCCCAGCGTCTTTAAATCCCAATAATTGCTCAGTGCGGTGACATTTATTTTGTTGCTCTTGTTGAATTGTTTGCTTTTGTGCCATCTTTGTGACATAATTTATACCGTTTTGTATGATATGCAAAACTTGATGTTTCCAGAAGGGATGCCGAATCGCGGCAACCAAATTTTGAAAATGAGAAATTCTGTGCCAATTGGGTGCTTGCTTTTCTTGTGGCTGTGTGCTGGTTCTATTGCTAGCGCCCAAACTAATCCAGCAGGCTTGGATCAATTTTCTCCTAATCCTCTAGAAATTACCACACCCGATCCCCTAGCTCCCGCTAATGAATCTTTGAGCACCACTCAGCGGGACGAACTGACAGCGGCTTTGGAAGAGTTAAACTTAGAAGCAGCGGCTAAACTGCAAGCTGGAGACGGCCCGGGTGCTTTTGAAATTTGGTTCCGAGAATTGCGGCTGCGGAGGTATCTGGGCCCGGCGGCGGAAATTGCTGCTTTGAGTCGGGTGGGAAGTGTTGCTTGGAGTAGCAGTAAAACCCTCGAACTACAGCTTATTACCAAACGGCTGCAAGCAATTCAAAAACAAGTCAAATCCCAAGTACCAGTTAATACTGAATTGCTCCCCGTCTTGGCTGCGGCTTTTCAGCAGGTGCGCGCTAAAGGCCCGACTGTAGAAGTTTACCAAGAAATTCTCGAAAATGCGCGCCAAAACGAAGATATATTGGCTCAAGGTCAGATTTTAAAGGCGATCGCGCTAATTCACGTCAATTGGTTGAGTTACGATAAAGCGGCTCCGGTGTATGAGGAATTGGCAACTTTAATTCAGGAAAACCGCGCTTTATTTGCTGCTAATTCTGCTGTGCAAAATTCTGCTGTAGTTGCGGGAAACGGCGCGCCGCCGCAGCCTGTAACTCCTCCAACTGAGGTAGATACTCTCAGACAGTTGGCTTACGTTTACCAGCAGTCGAAACAACCCCTAAAGGCGATCGCAGCCAGGGAAAAACTAGCATCGGTGTATGTCAACCTGCAAAATCCCAGCGCCATACCACCGCTCAAAATTGCGATCGCCAGCGATTACCAAACCATAGGTCAAATCAATTTAGCAGCTCAATACTATCAGGAAGCATACAATTTAGCCGTCCCCATTCAACAGTATGCTCAGGCTAGCGAAGCTTTGGATAAATTAGCATTGCTTTACCGAGCGCAAAAGCAGTGGGAGCCGACTTTGCGGATTTATCAAATGCAGTTGCTGTTAGAAGAGCGGGCTTACAATTTCTACGGATTGATGAACGCTTACGACAATATCGGTCAAGTTTATCAGGAGATGAAGGCTTACGATAAAGCTTTGGAATCCTATCAAAAAGGGTTGGACGTGGCTAAAAGATTGGGACACCGACAAGAGTATTTTGCTAAAAAAATTCAAAAAGTTAACAAGCAGTTGCAAAGGACTTCGTAGTTGTCAGCCGACAATAATGCGAATTTGCGATGTGAGTAATTTAAATGCAGTGATATCTATTCCGGTTACACCGGAATGGTATAGAGGACACGGCACTGCCGTGTCCTGACTGTGGGTAACATTAATTCCGATGCTACCGGATTTGATATGAGGTGCAATGCACACCCTACAAAACTACTTTTGACTCGTAGGTTTCTCGCGAGATAGAGTAATACAGTACATCAGTTTCGTAATAACGAGCATTTTTTTCATATTTCATGCCAACTTTCTGTACCACCCGCTGGGAGGCGATATTTTCTGGTCGGGCGATCGCAACTATTCTCTCTAACTTTAATATTTTAAATCCATAGTTTAGACTAGCAAAAGATGCTTCAGTCGCCAATCCTTGATTCCAGTAAACTTTGTCTATCGCATAGCCAAGCTCAACTTCCGGTGTTTTGTCCAGAAAAGCAAGTCCGCAGCGACCGATCAATTTACGGTCTATTTTATGTATTAAAGCCCACATTCCGAAGTTGTTTTGTTCCCAACGTTGGAGCATGGTATGAATGGCGATTTCTGTTTCTTCTCTAGTTTTAACTCCTGTGAGGTATTTCATTATTTCCGGATCGCTGTAGATGCGGTACAGCTCATCTAAGTCGTCTGGCGTAAATTGTCTCAGATACAATCGGGCTGTCTCTATTTCCTGCATGATTGATATAATTTATCCCACTATATTATGATACCAGTTTTGATAAGTATTGCTACAAAAATAGTGGTTGGATTTTCTTTCTGAACTCAACTCAACTCAACTACTTTTGACTGGTAGATTTTTCGCGAGATTGAATAATATACTCGATCCGAATGGTCGAGGTTATGCTGGTATCTCATCCCCACTTTTTCCATTACCCGCCGCGAGGGTCTGTTTTCGGTATGTGCAACAGAGCCAATTTTTTCTAGTTTCAATACTTCAAATCCATACTTGAGGCTAGCCGCTGCAACTTCTGATGCTAAACCTTTCCCCCAATACGCTTTTGCTAACACGTAACCGACTTCTACTTCAGGTGTTTCGCGTAAGAAGCGAAGCCCCCCGTCGCCGATCAATTGGTTATTTTCTTTATTGACAACAGCCCACAAACCGAAAGCGTGTTTTTCCCAATCTGCGATTATCTGAAATAAATCTGCTGCTGTTTCTTCTCTATTTCGGACGCCTTCGCTCAAATACTTCATCACTTCTGAATCGCTGTAGATGCGGTACAGCTCATCTAAGTCGTCTGGCGTAAATTGTCTCAGATACAATCGGGCTGTCTCTATCTCTTGCATGATAAATATAACTTCTACCAGTAGATTATAATACCATTTTTGTCTGCCTACAAACATTTTGGTTGGGTTTCGTTCCTCAACCCAACCTGCTGTTACAAGAAAACACTCTTTGTGAAACAGGCATCTTGCCTGTTACTGATAGTAGTGCCAAATATTCATTTTATTTGTTACAATTATTACTTAGATATATTGTACAGTTTTTGCCATCAATGACTATTTCCTCACCAGTAGCAGACACCAAAAACCAACCCCGCCGCGAAACAGACTGGCGGTTATTCATGAGGTTGGCATCTTACGCAACCCGCAGCAAACGCTTGCTGATTATTTCGATCGCACTATTAGTACCGCTAGCAGTCTCAGGAGCAATTCAACCCATTCTCATCGGACAGGCAATTTCGGTAATTCGATCGGAACCTACATACCAATTTTTGCGGGGATTGCCTCTATCTGCTGCATTGAATTTTTTGGCTATTTTGCTCATGCTAACTATAACACTTAGATTGGCACTGCAATCAGTTCAAGGCTATTTAGTCACGAAAGTAGGGCAAATAATTACTACTGATATTAGAAATGATTTGTTCGCCCACGTCACATCGCTAGCAGTGAGATTTTTTGACCGCACTCCTGTCGGTAAATTGATGACTCGCCTCACCAGCGATGTAGAAGCTTTGGGAGAGGTTTTTTCTTCAGGGGCGATCGGCATTGTCAGCGATTTATTTTCAATTTTAGTAATTGCCATTTTCATGTTTACCATGCAGTGGCAACTAGCTTTAATGTTGGTGCTGATGATGATACCAATTACCGCAGTCATAGTTTATTTTCAGTACCAATATCGCATAGCAAATTATACTACCAGAGAAGAACTTTCCGATCTCAACGCCCAACTGCAAGAAAACCTGACGGGTATTGGCGTAGTGCAGCTATTCCGCCGCGAAAGATTCAACTCAGAATTGTTTCGCGTTACCAATAAACGCTACATTAAAGCAGTTGATAAAACTATTTTTTACGACTCAGCAGTATCTGCGACATTAGAATGGATTGCTTTAGTGGCGATTGCAGCAGTTTTGTGGATGGGCGGCCAAAGGGTTTTAGCAGGTAATCTCAACTTCGGTACTCTCTCGGCATTTATTTTATTTGCTCAGCGTCTCTTCGATCCGCTGCGGCAATTTGCGGAGAAATTTACCGCGATTCAAGCAGGATTTACCGCCGTCGAACGGATTAGCGATATTCTCAACGAACCGATCGAAATTAAAGATCCAACTAGGGAAGAACAGGAAGAAGGAAGACGGAAGCAGGAAGCAGGAAGAAGCCAAAGGGAAGCAGGAAGAAAGCAAGATTATTCAGGTGAATCTGAATCGGGAGAAATCCAATTTGACAATGTGTGGTTTGCCTACAAAGAAAACGAATACGTCCTGCAAAATCTCAATTTTACTATCAAATCCGGCGAAAAAGTAGCATTAGTCGGCCCCACCGGTGCGGGCAAAAGTTCGATCATCCGTCTCCTGTGTCGCCTTTACGAGCCCACCCGAGGACGGATTTTGGTTAATCATGTCGATATTCGCGATTTGCCTCAAGCAGAATTGCGCCGACACGTAGGTGTGATTATTCAAGATGGCTTTCTATTTGCGGGCGATGTGAAGAGCAATATTAGCCTGGGCGAAAATTACTCGATCGCCGAAATTCAAGCAGCAGCAGAAAAGACCAATGTTGCGCGTTTAATCGAACAGTTGCCTCAAGGTTACGACACGCAATTGCGGGAACGGGGAACCAATCTTTCGGGGGGACAAAAGCAATTATTAGCGTTTGCTCGCGCCGCCATTCGCAATCCCAGTATTTTAGTTCTAGACGAGGCAACTGCTAGTTTGGATGTGGGGACCGAAGCTTTAATCCAAGAAGCTCTGGAGCGTTTAATGGCGGACAGAACGGCTATAATTATTGCCCACAGGCTCTCCACTATCCGAAATGTCGATCGTATTTTAGTGCTCAAACGCGGGCAATTAGTAGAGTCTGGCAGCCACGAAGAATTGTTGCAGCTAGAAGGGTTGTATGCCAGTTTGTACAAGTTGCAAATGCTAGGAAGTTAATATCTGAAGGAAGAAGGAAATTCGGCAACAGATTGTGTAATATCAATTCCGGTTGCATCGGAATTAATATTACCCGAAATCAGGACACGGCACTGCCGTGTCCCTACAATTCATGACGGTAGGGAAACGGCATTGCCGTGTCCTCATCATTCCGGCGCAGCCGGAATTGATAACGGATGTAATGGATATCAGGAAGAAGCAAGGAAGAAGGAAAATTCTTCCTTATTTCTTAGTCTGCGGAGGCAGACTTTGTTTGTGTAGTAGCGGTTTCAACCGCCGAGTGTTTTTATGGGATTCACTTGCCTGAAATCATTTTCCCCAGGGTTTCGGGCAGGTGAGTTATGTGTTGGAAAAGCTGATTTGGCCCGATGCCAAACAATAACTGCATCGCCAGCACAATTGCTGCTAAATAAATCGCTGTCCCGATGCTGGCTTTCAACACTTTAAAAGCCCAATTAAATACCAGGAAAGACACAAGTAAGGAAGCAATTAAGATAATTAGTTCTATTGGCATATAACATTTTTAACTTTTATTCAGGACTGGCGCACCGGAAACTAAAAACCCGGTTTCTTCGTATATATAGGAATTATGCACAAAATGGTCTACTCCACTATTGGTAGTGGTAAGGTGCGCAGTGCGCACCCTACAGATAGAGTGTTTGCGTAACTCCTGATATATCTAATTGTCAAACGAAACAGCTTTGGCAGAAACCGGGTTTAATACCGCAAGTCCTTTGATTGTAAGTTCAAGCAATACTGCCGCGCTTCCGTGTTTCCTTGTAAGAAATTCCGACATTTTTTAAGCCGGCTTTAATCATTTGCTGCTCTAACAAAGCGAAAAAGCGAGTTCGATCGCCCCCGGTGACTACCGCTTGATTGTGAGCTTCTGCTAGCGTCACCGGATAGCCGCCGCCTTTGTGTACTTGAGCTAGCATCATTCCTAATGCTAAATCTAGCTCTGCTTTATCTTGTGCTACCCATTCCGGCACTTCTATTCTAGCAATTTCTGTGCCGACGTGAACGTAACAGAAATAAACTGAATTGAGGCCGTACAAATCTAAGATTCGAGCTTGCGATTTCCATAAAGGGCTTCTTTGTCCCGGCGACAGGATTGTTGCCCACAAGATGGCATCCCGCAAAGGTTCAAATTCTTGACAAGGTGCTTTTTCGGCGAAAGAAATTGTGGCGGCAAATCCGACGTTCGGGCAATTTGTCATGCAGTCTGGTACTTCGTGGGTGCAAGCTTCAAACCGTAAAAAAGATAAGCTTTCGCTGCTGCGAGAAGCGCTTAAGTATCCTAACAGGGGAATTCCTGCTAAACGCAACTTGTCCCAAGCTTCTAAAATTGGCTGCAAAATTCGATCGCGCGCTTCGCTGGGTAACGGTTCCAAAAACCAATAAATCAGGGAACCGTCTACCATTGCTAAAGCTGGCGCGGGCAATTTATTGTCGTTAACTTTTGCCCAATTCTCGCCCATTTCTGCCAAAGCAATTGCTTCGGAAACGGCGCGCCTATATCCCATCCATTCTTCGGTTCTAATTCCCCACTGCCGCGAAGCATACAAGTCTTCGGGTTTGTAGAAAACCTCGGGCACGCTGTCTAAAACTGGGTGCCGGCTTTGGCCGTAGTGCAGCATGACAGTGCCGACGTTTAGCAGGTAGCAGTAGGCTATTTCGTGATGGTTGGGCGAAATTTGCGATCCGTCTGTGGCGAAGACTGTGTGGGCGACGGGGGGTGCTGTGATGTAGGTGCGATCGGACAATGGCTCGATCGGCGTGGCAGCATTGAATAAAGTGCGATCGCGCCAACTCTCTTGCAATTCTACCAATTTTTCTTGTCCCGCTGCTGCCTCGATCAGCAAATTTTGAGCCACTTGCAAACGTTGGCGAGCCGCCTGAGCTTCCACATTCAAATGTTGGCTCATCCCCTGCATTGCCTTAGCTGCTTTAGTTAAATCGAGCATTCGTTTTAAGTCTCAATATTAGAAAGCTTTCAAGTTGATTTCGCGATCGCACTTGCGAATCATAAACCCGGTTTCTGAGTATATTTCTCGTTCCTGGACCCAAAACTCGTAGAAACCGGGTTTCTCACCCGATGCGTCAGCCCTGAATCTGAGAGATTATCAAAACACTTTTCAAATTTTGGGTTTTTCAGCTTGCTTTTTTTAGCATAAACTGGGTTTGACGGATGAAATTACACAGATTATAACCCGTAGAAACTGTAAAAAAATCGGATTTCTCAGCTCAAGAGAGCTTCCCAGACTGTATCAAAAAAAAATCGATTTTTTTTCTCGATATCCTTGCTTTTTTGGGGAATTCCTGTTATGTTTATTTTATAGTGGGAGTACGTCTAAAAATATTATTTTCGCAACCATCCCATTATATAAAAATACCATGCCAGCGCCGCAACAGTCAACCCCAAAATGTAAAAAATTGTGGATTTTTTTTGACTCTGGCAATCGAAAAAAAACCACCTGCCAACAAATCTAACATCAACATCCGTCGGGGAGCCAATCGGCAAAATCTCCGGCAAACTGCGACAGAGAAAGCAATTGAACGGGCGGATTTTGAGCCACAGATTCCCGTTCTGCCAAAGTATTGTAACCCCAATCAGCCAAAAACAACCTCACCTGAGATAAATCCGGCTGCTGCTTCACCGACAGCAAAGTTTTTAACCGGTCTTCCACAAACCAAATAGTCGAATCTTTGCCAGACGCTGCCAAAAATTCCCGCAAGATTTGGTGTTTCGGCTTGTTGTATTCCTTGCCAAAAATCAACTCAGACGGCATTTGTACGCCTGCTAACTGCAAAAGTTCCCGCACAAAACGGCCTTCCTTCGTGGTGACGATCGCCACTTTCACTCCCCTCTCCTGCAAAAAGTGCAAGCGTTCAGCTACCCCTGGATAAAAGCGGTGCAAAGACAGCCACCCAGCTAAATCCTCAGCAATCCAATTATCGCGCAATCCGTCTAACATAGCGCCGACAAACTGGGCTTTTAAATTATTTTCGGTCAATAAATGCGGTACAATATTTGGCCATTCCCGCAAAATTTGCTCTTCCGTAATTCCTGTCAGCAGCGCGCGGATCAGCAGCGGCATTTCCCAACCGGTTTCGATGGCCGGCCGCACTCGGTAAAAACTCAAAGCTAAATCTGGACCGGGCACTGTTTCGACTGGTTTCCAAATTTGACAGTATGTACGCCAAGCTGTTTGGAAATATTCGATTAGTCCGTCACAAATCACACCGTCAAAATCAAGAGCTAGAATTGTCGGAAAGTTATTAGTCATCAGTCAATCGATTTTAAATTTTAGATTTTAGATCAATAGTTCGGACAGTTTTTAAGCAGCCAGAGTACCATAAGACAAGACTGAAGGAAGGTTAGGGTGATTTAAAAT
>NZ_JAUBPE010000029.1:0-76585 GCF_036700565.1 Microcoleus pseudofavosus SVA1_A4 | reverse complement strand
AAATAAGTTTGTCTATCTTTTTCATTGGTAATTGGGACTTCAATTCTGATTTTTGATTGACCCCAAACATAACCAGTCAGATCGCCATGAAGTAAATGACATTCATCTATAAATAATACTATTATTTGCCCGGATTCTATGCCAGCCTTGTTTTTGAATAAAATATTGTTAATTTCTTCCGTCTTTTTTTTTACCAGTTATTCATCAAATTTAGGATTGATTTTTTGAGTTTTTTTCCAACTAATTTTCGCCCGATCGAAAAGTTCATAGTAACTCTGTTTTGATTTATAGATCACACCAAACTCTCGCTCTACATAAGTAACCAGCTCATCTAAATTCCAATATTCTTTATTCTTTAGCCACTCAATTACTTCAGTCTTTTGTAGAGCTGTTAAATACCCTTTTGACCCTTTATGCCCTAGCTTGATTCCTTCGATGCCTTTGGTTTGAAATTGTTTTTTCCAATGACCAACAAAAAATTTACTTACACCGAGAATTTTGCTAATCTCATGGTAGAACTTGCCTTCGACAGCCATCCTTACAGCTATTGCTCGTTTAAGTTCTCTTGCATCGATATCACTTTTAATGAAAGATTCTAATTGAGTTATTTCCTTTTCCATATCTTTGAGGGGCAGTTTTAAGTTATTCATCTTTTTATTCACGATCGAGTATTGCATATAATTGTATCATAGTCTTGATAATCATTTAGGATTGCTATATCATTACAACAGGCGAGTACTTGATATTTTCGCAGGAGGTCTTATAAGTAGTGCCTGCATTCCCTGGATTTGACTGAGGGAGATTTGGGTATGCGATTGACCCGATCGCGCACGTGCAATTCCTCTGACACAGAACTCGATCGTTGGCAACTACACTCTTTTTAATTACAGCAACCCCAAAACACCTTGAGTTACGCCAGTTATTAGCCTTTGAGGCTCGATCGCGAAACATCTACATCTAAAAAGTGCAAGTGACTCTCTTCCTCAGTATTGGTAGCAATCACCAAACCCGTCTTTCCCCAAGGGGCGATCGCCCGGGGTGCGACGGGGCTGCTAAAATTCCCTATTTGAATACCTTGACTGTTTAACACCAGAATCTGCCCCCCAACATCTGCCAACACCCACCCCCAATTAGCTACACAAGCAGACACGGGCAAACTTTCAAGGGGAATTCGCGCTACCTTGAGCGGCCACAATTTCATCAACAGCACGGCCGCTTTGCCAGATTGAGGAATTCCCAGTAAGGTATACGGTTCAGGTGTCAGCAGCATTTGTCCGACGCTGACCGACAACCGCACAGAACCCACCGCCGTGCCGCGGCGAGTGTAAACTCTAAAAATAGTTTGGGGATTTTTGGGTTCGTTGTCCGGCCAAACTACTAAGACGTGTCGCCGATCCAAAAACATTAATTCTGGTAAATAGTGTTCCGGTAACGACACAGTAGCGATCGGCTTCAGGGCTTTTTCTCGATCGCCCGAAGTGCTGTTTGCAGCTAAAGCATAAAAGCGCAGTTCGCCCGGAACAGCTACTGTCAGCCAGTGGCCGTGAGAATCAACAGCAACTTTAAAAACATCTGCACCTTGCCTAGAACCGATATCCAGTAAACATTGAGGCTCCCAAGAGCGATCGTTGAGCCAGTAAAGTTTTTGCGGAGTGAGAACGCAGCAGCCGTGGGAAGCAGGTAAAATGCCGCGCACAATTTCCGGCATTGATATAGAAGTCGGCATTTCTTCTGTAACTAGCTGTTTTTCCGGCTGACACCAGACCTTCACCTCTGTACCTACAGCAGCGTAGAGATAGGTTTCAGTGGCAATTAAAGCGGTCAGCGGTGCAGGAAGTATCAGCGGCTTTGGCTGCGAAAGCCAATAGCGCGAAGTCCGAAGTAAATGAATAGCCGACTGTGATGCTTTTTCCTCTTCGACTTTCAGCAAAGACTCAGTTTCCGACTTCAGACTTTTAGCGTCGGTGGTTGCGGGGTTTTCCCAAGGAACAATGCAGTCGCCCAATTGCCTGACAGCAGGATCGTACATCACCAATCGCAGGGCTTGAGCCATTTGGGAAGCACTGGCAAAGCGGCGGGCCGGCAGCTTTTCCAAGGATTTTTTGACTATTGCTTGCAAAGGTTCCGGGATGGCATCGGGAAGTAGCAAGCGTTGATTCAGGTGCGCCCACCTCAAGTCTCCAGGGGTTCCGCCGAAAGGGCGGTAGCCCATTAGCAACTCAAACAGCAGAATTCCAACTGCATATATATCTGACATGGGGGAATAAAGACCGTAAAACCGCTCTGGGGCCATGTAAGCGGGGGAACCTACGGTAGCGTCGGGAGAAATTTCTTGGTGGAGGCGAGTGGTACCGATTTCTGGCAGCCGACGCGCGATGCCAAAGTCAGACAGCCTGGGCGACCAACCTTTGGAGCCTAAAGTTAGGAGGATATTTTCGGGTTTTATGTCGCAGTGAACTACGCCTCGGCGGTGGGCGTAGTCTAAGCCTGCTAAAACTTCCATGACTAACTGCAAACCTTCAAGCAGCCGCAAGGGGCGGTCTTGTTTGAGGAGGTTGCGGAGGGTTCCTCCCTCGCAGTAGTCCATAACCAAGTACCTGCCTGTCGCTGTATGTTCTAGAGCTCGGCAGGTGACAATGTTCGGGTGCTGCAAGGTGATCAGAAACCACAGCTCTCGCAAGAATTCGCTAGTTGGGGCTTTTTGATGGCTGAGTTCTTTGAGAGCAACCAGTTGGCTGGTGAGGCGGGAGTCCTGGGCGGGAGCTTCTCGAAGGCTGGCACAAAAGACTCGACCAAATTGTCCTTGTCCGACTAGCCCTAAAATGCGGTACTTAGAATGTTGCATCGGTCTAATTATAGAAAAAGCTTGAGCTAGTATTAAAATATGTAAAAAATTCTGACAAAAATTCAAATTTTTGAATCGCTCGCCAGGTACAGCCTATGATATCTCAGGTTCATTCTCAGCCTCCTTGAGAGCGATCGCACAGTCGCACCTACTAAAATCCTTGAGTTTCGGAATCACTATCAATCTTGCCGGATTCGGATGCCCGATCGGGAACTACCTGTGGCTGCTATTTTAGTCGATCGCGACTATTACAGTTTTTTCAAGACAGTCAAGGAACAATCTAAGGTTTTAGCTTTTCAAGGCTAAGCTTGGGAATCGGGGCGACGGAACACCGATGACCAACACAGAAGCACGGTTATGCAATCGGGGTTAGAAAGCCAGAAGCCGATGCTGTGGTCAAGGTATCTTAACCTTTTGGAATGTTAGCCAAATTTTTATGGGCTGTGAATATGTCGATCGTACTTGCTAAATACTGAACTTTACAGGAGCAAAAATCAATATGGTTAAAATTATTAAACTAGATCCAATTGCCGAGGAAATGGCAGTCGAAACCCGCTCGAATATCCTGTCGGCCTTACTTTCCAAAGACTTAGACGTTCTCAAGGAATGCGGGGGGCGGGGAATGTGCGCTACCTGCCACGTTTACATTAAAGAAGGCATGGAAGGCTTGTCGGACATGAACCGCCGCGAGAGAAGGACGCTGGAAGTCATTACTACAGCTAAAGCCAATTCGCGACTTGCTTGTCAGGCTCAAATTATGGGCGAGGGTGTGGTTGTACAGTTGCCCGCAGGGATGTACATTAATGCTATTGAAAATGTGGAAGCTCTGATCGGCCGCCGGGCCCAGCAAGATTTATTACACCCAATTACGGGTCAAATAGTTGTAGAATCGGGAAAGTTAATTACTCGTTCGATCGTTACACAACTTAATGAAACCCGCTTTCAAGTAGGACAGTATTTAGTTCGGACTAAAGAAGCTTAAAACTGATATATTTGTATTTTAGTAGTAGAGAAAAATTTATGTTGAGCCAACTTACACGTTTGAGCACCGAAGCAGACGGACGCTACGCTAGTGCTGAAGAACTCCAATTTTTGAAAGACTACCTTCACTCTTTGAATCACCGGATCAGTGCTTATAAAAAAATTCAAGCGTCTGAAACAGAAATTATGCGACAAGTGGAAGCAGAAATGCAGTCTCTCGACTCTAATTTATTTCGCCGGGGGACTCAAGATGTGACCCAAAAGTGCCGTGGAGATATAGTGCAGGTGTTGAGGCATTCGGCTGCAGCAATGTTGATTGACGATACTGAACGGTTGCGCGATCGGCTCCTGCTTTGGTTGCAAACTATTTTAGGCGCTGTTCATGTTCGCAATACTGCGACCGTGACCTACGATGCAATGAAAAAGGTACTCAAACAATATCTCACTGTGGAAGAAAGGAACTTATTTTTTCCGATTCTGGACAACAACCGCACTTTACTCGGCAAATAATCAAGGGGGTTGACAGGTTAAGGGCGATAAACTGTGCCGTTAGGAAGAGTGGCTCCAATCAACTGCGCTCCCCTCAAATCCGCCTCAGTGAGAATGGCTCCCCGGAGGTTGGCTCCTGTCAAGTCAGCTTTCTGCAAGTTGGCTTTACTCAGGTTAGCTTTGCTCAAGTTAGTTTCATGCAGGCAAGAATTAGAAAGGTCGGCATTGATCAGATAGGCTAGGCTCAAGTTGGCTTTGCTGAGGTTGGTCCCGCTCAAGTTAGCTTCCATCAGATAAGCACCGCTCAAGTTGGCTTCGTTCAACAATGCCTCTGCCATATTGATTGCAGTTAAAAGTTTGCGGCTCAAGTCTACACCGCCGAGATCGGCCCCGCTGAGGTTAATACCGCTTAAGTGGCAGCCATTCAAAGTAATGTTTCTCAGGTAGGTTTTGCTCAGGTCTGCTTTGCACAAATTGGCTCTATCCAAGCAAGCTTCGCTGAGGTCGGATTCGCTCAAACACGCGCCGTTTAAATAGGCTTGAGTGAGGTTAGTTCGTCTGAGGTTAGCTTTCAACAGGTTGGCTTTGCTGAGGTTGGCTCGGGTTAAGTTGGCTCCGGCTAGGTTGGCTTTGGACAATTCGGCTCCGTTGAGCTGTGCTTCGCTCAAGTCTGCCTCTTTGAGACTCGCTAAACTCAAGTCTGCATCTTTCAAGTTTGCCCCGTTGAGATTGGCTTTAATTAGATAGGCTTTACTGAGATTTGCCTCGCTGAAAACGGCTTTGGTGAGGTTTGCCGCGCTCATATCAGCACCTATGAGATTGGCCTTGGGGAGAATTGCTCCGGTCAGGTTGGCCCAATTCAAGTGAGCTCCGGCTAGGTTGGCACCGGTGAGATTGGCGCCGGTAAGATTGGCTCCGCTCAGACTTGCTGCCATGAGCTTGGCACCGGTGAGATTGGCTCCGCTGAGGTCGGCTTTGCTGAGGTTGGCTCGGCTCAGATGGGCTTTGGTGAGGTCGGCCCCGCTGAGGTTAGCACCGATTAAGTAGGGTCGGTGCTGGTGTTGGTTGAGGTTTGCCAAAATTAGAGTTGGGGCATCGCTGGAACGGTATAAATCGATCGGGCTCAACACAATGCCGCGCAGGTTGGCCTGTCTAAAATCTCTTTCGCCGGCTGCATATCGATTTAGAAGTTCATTGGCGTCCATTAAGTTCGAGCAAAAAGTTTGAGGTTGTGATTGTTTTTAAATTTTATGAGTTTCTTTTGTAAGTTATGAATTGTCTAGCTGCGAGTTGCGATCGGTTTTTTTGTTAATAGCTAAAACCCATTTTTTAAACTCTGTAGCTTTTTTATAGTTTAACTCACAGTTGTGATGAGACGGTAGATGCAATGGCTGCCGAAAAAGCTAGCTGACAGCTATTAGCCACAAACTAATAGCTGTCAAACAAGTCAGTTTTTTTGGCAAAGTTGACTGATAATAGCTTCGTGATCTTGTCCTTCTTCGACCAGAGAATCGGCTGGTTGGAGGCGATCGCGCAGCCCTAAAATAAAGCGGTTGCAGTCCGAACCCAAGGATTCGCAAGAGGTTTGCAGGCAGTGGAGTTCTCGACCTGTGAGCTGACTAAAGAACGAACTTAAGATGCCTGCTTCTAGAAAACAGGCTGGTTGCTTCGACTTAGGAGCTTTTTTAGCAAAAACAGAGTTAGCAATTTTTACTATTAAAAATCCCTGTTCGGAATAGCTGGGGTCAAATTCAAATGTTCCCCATCCATGAGTTTTCCAGCACTGTTGCAAGGACTGAAGAAATTCTACCATTTCCATTTCGGAAACTGGCTGGTCGTAGTATTCGCTGACTTCTTCGCAAAAACGCACGTAGAAGTTTTTCCCCCACCAGCGACCGCAGTTGAATAGCACGAGGCGGGAGGCTTGACCGGTTTCTTGTTCTAAGCCGATATAAATGGCTTGAATCAGTGTTTCTGGGAGTGCTATGAGCCGATCGCCCCGGCGGTTTTCGAGCAGGCCGAGTTCGAGGTCGCCTCGGACGTAGGCATCGCTGGCAAAGTAGTTTCCTGGGAGTCGGGGCTGTTTGAGCAAGTCAGCAATATTAATCATCGGGAATTGGGAATTGGGAATTGGTAATTAGGAATTGGGAATTGAGAATTGGGAATTGGGAATTTGCTTATTATTTATTACCTTGACCAATAATAATTGACTCTGCTTGGTCGAAAAATGGTTGCAATATAGCCCGGGCTTGCTCGGAAAGCAGTTCTTTTAAACGAGTTTGCAGCAGATTGCAAACAGTTGCTTCGATATTTTGAGTTTGGTGGGCTTCAACTATGCCGGAAAGCCAGTCTAAAAGGCGCTGTTCGAGAAAATCTCGATCGTTCAGCAGCATAGCCATAGCGCAGTACCGCAAGACTAACACCCAGTGTTTGAGCGATCGTTCTAAGGTTTCTTGTTTTTCGTCGGGGAATGTTTCTTGTAGCTGGTTGGCTATTGGTTGGAAGATGCTTGCTTCCTTGTCTCGCAAAAATTCGTAAATTTTTAAGCGTTGGGCAAGGGTTGCAGCTTGACGCTTAAAAGCTATGAGTTCTTCGCCTTTTAAAAAGCGGTTTTCTGCCTGATCCAGCAGCGCCTCAATTTCAGGGTGCATGATTTTAATTAAGTGGTAATCGGTAATTGATAAAAGGAAGTTCGGCAACGGATTGTGGAACGGATTTAACGGATGGATGTTGAGGGAAGAAGGAAGAAGGCCCTTCGGCTCCTTTCGGGGAAGCTGAGCGGGCAAGTCGCGAGCGGGTAAAAAGAGGGAAGAGGGAAAAGGGATGAGGGATTGCCCTCTTTTTTGTTTTCCATTCCCCACAGAGATTAAAACAAGTCGAAGAGGTCATCAATGGTGACTTCTGCCGATTCAGAAATAGAAATTGCTGGTAAGGGTGGCGGTAGGGGCCGAGCGCCGACTTCGGGAATTCCTTCCCAAGAAATAGCTTGAAAAAAGTCTGCTACTAGCCGGGTTAAATTCAGCACTTGACCGGGGGTCGAGCCATTTTGGGTTTCTAAAGGTTTTCCCAGCCAATTATAGTGACCAAAGAAGTCTTGGACAGACTGGTCCAACCATGAAGTTTGACTTTTCATATTTCTTCCTGCCTGGAGAGACCCACAATCGCTGTAAGATTGCGAAATTGGTGGGAGGAAAGGCAGGGCCGGTGATGTGCCTTTCCATGTTTTTTAGCGTAATATTTCACCGTGTTGCAGTCTAGTTTGAATATCGCGGGCGTTGGCACCTTCGTTGAGCCAAAATGCTGCTGCATCAATTTTATCTGGGTTGCCTAGCAGGAATTTGCAATAGCTTTCTCCCATTGAGTAACATTGGAGTTCTATGCAGCTTAGAGGTTTTTTGACTAGAGATCCGAAGAAACCGGCGAACAAACCGGCGTATATGTGACAAACTGGTTTGCCTACGTCGCCCAATGTGCGAGCAACTGCTGAGTCAAAGAGGTTGATGAAGATGCAGCCGTGTTTGCGATCGCTCATGTCAACTTCCCAGCGACCCCAACCTTGAGCTGTGAACGGCCACCACCAAGTTTCTAGCAGAAACATCAGATTTGACTGGCGAATGTTTTGGCCGAATTCGGCACTAAACCATTTTTGAAAAAATTCGGAATCTTGCAGTCCCCACTGGCAACCAATAGTATACATGATGACAGAGGAAGCCGGGCCTACTTCTTCTTCGAGTCCCTCCACCAAACCGATAATGAAGTCTTCGCTGGTAAAAATGTTGCGCGACTCATTCCAGTCGTCAATTGTACCCATCTGGCGGTCGAAGGTAAAAAAATCCTGAAACCTATAGTGGTTGTGACTTTGAGGATGCTTTTGCTTCAGTAGCGATTCGCTGTGGGGGGAGATTTCTTTTTGGGCGATAGAGACCATTGGCGGGTTATTCCTTTTTGGTGTCGTTTGCTGAAAATTAGAGTCAAATAGACTGGCCTGTGTATCCAATTTAACGTTATTTTTCTAAAGGCAGGCACAGGGGATAATTTTTTTCTGAAATATAAAAATATAAAATTCTAGGATGCTAAATTTGGGCGCTTGTTGGGACTTTTGGCTTCGGACAACTGCTATCTGACTGCTTGCGAAAGTGGGTGTAACCTATAAACGGCTATGTGTTATGGTTTTGTGCAAGCTGTCCACTATATATATAGGGCATATGGAGATGAAACATCACGCTTGTATTGCAATAGGCATCAATCAATATCAGTTACTCCAGCCTTTGAGTTATGCCCAAGAGGATGCAGAGGCACTGTACGGTTTTTTGACTGAGGAGGCGGGTTTTGCGCCGGATGGATGTTTGCTGATGACTGATAGCTCGCCGTCGCTGTGGGGTCAATCCACGTATCCGAATCGGGAAAATATTCTGAGGTTGACCCAAAGCCTGTGCGCTGAACATCTGCAACAGGGAGATTTACTCTGGTGTTTTTTTAGCGGCTACGGTGTCAGCTATGAAGGCAAGGATTATTTGATGCCGGTTGACGGTAATCCGGCTGATATTCAGGGTACGGGGATTCCGGTAGAGTTGCTGTTGAATACTCTGAAAAATGCTCCTACGGAAACGGTGTTGGTGCTCGTTGATATGAACCGCAGCCAGATTGTGAAGGCGGGGGAAACGATCGGAGTTCAAACGGCCCAGGTGGCGCGGGATTTGGAAATCCCGACGGTGCTTTCTTGCCAGCCGAATCAAGTTTCGCGGGAAACTTCTGCTCTGCGTCAGGGTTTTTTTACGGCGGCGCTTTTGGAGGGGCTGCGATCGGGACAGTGCTCGACGCTTAAGGGTTTAGACCGTTTCTTGAGCGATCGGCTGCCGGAGCTGTGCGACCACCATTTGCGTCCGAAACAAGAACCTTTGATGGTGGTGAATCCTCCTGGAAAGGCTCATTTGGTGATTTTGCCGGATGCTTCTGGGGTGCCTACTGCTGCGTTGGCCGGACGCAACGGCAATATGACGGTTGGTGCGGCTGATGGGTTCGATCGCCCGCAAATGGCGACGGCTGCGGCTCGAATAGAGCTCCCGGCCGCTACTCGCAACGCTCAGGACTCGCGGGTTGAGATGCCACCGGTGTCGCAGCCGCCCAATGCTGTGGGTTCGGCAGGTGGGGGGGACGATCGACCGAACTTGCAAAAGCCGGAGGATGCGGATCGCGGGGGGTCGGACAAGTCATTTTTGCAGCAGCTAGTTTTGTGGAGCTCAGCTACGGCTTTGGTGCTGCTGTTGGGTGTTTTTCTGACGAACAGATCAATTTTTCTCGGTCAGCAGGAAGGAGATCCTCGATCGCCTGCTGAGAAGGCCCAAAACTCTGGGTCTCAAAAATCTGCTGGTGCTGGAGTGCCGCAGAACCAACCGCAGGCGCTGCAAGCAGGGACTGGAACCCAGCAGCCACCGTCGAGCCGGCAGGTGTGGGCTGAGGCGAAAACTTTCCTCAAAGATGGTTCAGCTTCTAGTTTTAATAGAGCGGTGGTTAAGGCTCGAACGATTCCGGCTAGCGATCCGGTGTATCCGCAGGCTCAGCAGGATATTGAGCGCTGGAGTTTGACGATTTTGGATATAGCTAACGGGCGGGCTGCTCGGGGCGATTTCCAGGGGGCGATCGGGGCGGCTAAATTGATGCCTGATGTCAATCAACCAGTTTACAATCAGTCGAAACAGGCGATCGCTCAATGGGAGGAGCTATCCAAAAGCCAAAATGTAAATGCTGCTTTGCTATCGGCGGCTTCGGGCCAAATTAAGCGGGGGGTTGCCTCTTCTTACAGTAAAGGCATCCAGCAAGCTAATCAAATTCAGCCCGGTGAGCCGAAGTATGAAGAAGCTCAGCAGTTGATCGGACAGTGGAGCGAAACTATTCTCAAAATTGCTGAGTTGCGAGGCTCTCAAGGAAAGCTGAAAGAGGCAGTTGAAGCTGCTTCGATGGTACCGTCGGGTACTAAGAGTTATCAGCCGGCTCAGAAGGCGATCGCCAATTGGAAAACTAAGCTGCAACGCCAGAAAAAAGGTTGATTTGTTGATAATTTCCCGGTTTCCCACGGGGAAATTATCTTAGCTTAGGGCTCAGATAGGTCGATCGCTCGATCGCTCTTGACACTGCAAAAGGAGACCTACACATCGATAACTTAAAACCAATAATTTTATTCACCATTTCCCCTCCGCAGCTCCTGCGGCAGGGGATTTTATATGCTGCCCGGTAGATTCGTTTTGGGAGAGTGAAAGATATCCTAGGGGCGGGTTAATTAATATCTTTAAATCACGTCCCGGCTCTCGGTGAACCGGCCCCTCCAGAGTCAAAAACCTGGTTTTTTTTACCGGATGGATGGCTGCGGTGATGTTTTTTGAAAAAAAAAAGTTGATGCACGACTCCTAAAAAAGTCGTTTGAGTCTCAAATTAAAACATTTAATTTGGGTTTTCGATTGTTTTAGCTAAGCTGGTTAATTTATATTTAATCTCAAGTTTAGTAACTAGCAAATTGGGCGATATGTAACTGCTATTAAACACAAACGGTGAAGGCAAAATCGGCACCCTCAACCTTGACTGCGCGGGTATTGCCGTGTTGATTTGTTTTACCTATCTTTTTGGCTGTTAGGAGCGATCGACGAGTGAAAGACTGTTTAAACTTGTGCTGTTTTTAAATTATTAGTATTGACAGATATGTTATAAATTATACAAAATGAGCCGTTATTGGCAATTCTAGTCGGCGAGCGATCGCCCCCAATGAATTCAGAAAACAGATTCACCGTCACAGATCGCAAAATGTCTGGATTCGCAAGCTGCGAGTCTTCGTTGGCGCGGAGCTCGCAAAGCTGCTTTAATTAACACAAATAAGGGATTTGCAAGAAAATCAAAAAAATATATGATTGAGAAACAAGAATAAAAACTTGCTCGCTTATGGTAGCCCATGTAACAACACGTATGCCTGAAGTTATAGTCCACAGCGAGGCATAGGGGCCGATCTAAATCAATAGGGTGAGGAGGCAGTGTCTGGGTGTTAAGAGGGGCGATCGAAGAGGAATGTTCGGCGAGCGATCGCTTCCCAATGGGGGAGGGGAAAACTTAGGAAGGCAAGGATCTGGAGACAATGCTGAACTTTTTGAGTTCAGGAAAGTAGCGTTAGCACTAAACTCTGCCATATTGTCGGAGGCGAGCCAAATTTGTAACAGTTCTTAACTATGAATAATTATCCCAAAACTGCTAGCATAGTGACACTTTTGCTAGCAAAAACAGATAAAGTAAATAAAGTTGGCTAGCTCTAGAGGCCCCGATCCCCATCTAGGGGATGTTGAATCAACTTGATTCCTACCAAGTGGTTTTAGAGTTACAATTGGAACCAAAGCATCGCTATTTAACTGAGTTCTTTAGTTAATTTTACTTTCTGCTATGAACGTGGATTTTATCAAAGCCCAAGTCAGGTTGCTACAGGGTGCAAGTTCATCGGAGCGAGAAACCCTTATTAAAAACATCGGCGTCTGTGCTGGCGTGATCAGACCAGGAGAGTACGTGACTCCACAGCGGAAGCACGCCATCACTCTCTGGCTGCAAACAAATGCGGTTCGCCTCCGGCTTCCCCAACTTCCTCTGGATTTATCGGGCCAAAAGCCTTCACACGGAAGTAATTAACGGGTAGCGACAGAATCACATAAATTAGTCAATCTTACCTAAAAGTGCTTTTTTGTTGAGCTGTACAGCGTCAATGAGACACGATTAAGATTGAAAAAATGTTTGTAGGGAGAGTTGGGCTCGAAAGAAACGCCTGTGGACAAGAAGCGGCCGACCGCTTTGTTAAAAGCAGGAAGTGAACGTCAAACCTGCTCGGAAAGTAGATTTGAGTAAGTTTCATAGAACGGATTATTGTGCACAACTATAACCTGGGTTATTTGCTTTTAGATTTGAGATTCACGATTTAGCTCGTGCTGCATAAATTTGCTATTTGTGGAGCGGCTGAAAAATCAACCCTATTCAATAGGTATAACTAATTACAGGGCAGTCATTGAACTGCCCTTACTTTTGAACCCGGAGGCGAAACTGCTGCAAGTTACAATAAACGCATCTACTTCCAGACAGAGTTTAGCTGAACTCTCATGTAAGCTCCAGCTAAGCGAAAGATGGTCTGTTAAGTTCGAGAGGGGAAGGGGAGAAAGGGAGAGGGGGAGAGGATGTGACGAGTGGGGAATAGGGAATTAATATCATCAAACAGAAAGAGTTATTATAATTAACTTGCTTTCTAATATATTTGTCACCAAAAATACTGTGCAGAAGAAACAAAAATTTCCTTATTTAGTTGGTTCCCGATGGACTTCACACCAACAAACTTGGGGGTGGCGGCACTTTCAAGTAGTAAACCGAAAAAACGAAGGTAAATGGGTATTTGCGGAAATGGTGGCGGCTTGCGATTCAAATGTCCGTTTCTGGCTGAACGCCGCACAGCTCAAAGACCGATCGCTCTGGCAAGCTGGATGGCAGTCTACGCAAGAATTAGAGGAATTAGAAGCAGCGGAATAAAAGACAGCGCGTTGGGGTAGAGCGAGCTAGAGATTGGTAATGGGTAATAGCAACAGGGTAAAATAATGAAAAAAAAAGTTGTGTTATTGGTCTGTTTGCTAATTAGTGCTGTATGGGGCGGTGAATTTGGCGAAGTGTCGATCGCCATTCCAGTTCGCGATCTCGGCAATACTCTGTCGGCAGATATTGCAACTCCCCCAGGGGACTTGTCCAACCTAGTCCTGACTTTACAAGACTTGCCCGCAGGTTTTACAGAAATGCCACCTGCGACGATCCAAAAACTGGTCAGCCGTCTCAATAGGTTGAAACCAGGAAGCGTGTTTGCTTATCAGAAGAACGACGATCAGCAGTTTCAAATAGTTGGAGGATTTACAACGCCACTGCCCAACCGGATCGATCGAGCTAAATTTGATGCTGAAATCCGTGAAGGGATTTTTGCACAACAGTTCTCCCAAGGGTTTAAACAGTAGTAGTAACAAGGAATTTCTGTTTGCTAATCTTACCGCTTTAACCTTAGAAGACAAGATTGGCGAGGTATCGGCTGGGTGGACAACTCAAGGAAAAATACAAGGTGTAACAATGAATGTCGAACTTTCGCTGTTTCGACGGGGAAAAATAGGAAGTTTTCTGATGATGATATATCTCGACGGCAGCAAACCCGCTATAACGATTAGCGAAGCAGCGCGCAAATTAGACAGCCGGATGATGGCATTGAAACCCGACTTAACTCAACCGCAATAAGTGGATGCTGCAAGCGGTAAAAAAATCAGCCTTCTACCTGCGGATGACACTCAGATTAGTTGCGCTAACAAAACTCGGGCAAAAATAGCATAGAAACTGGGTTTTTATTTGATCGGTACCGATGAATATAACCAGAGATTTTAGTCGCTCGAACCCGGTTTCTGCGTCCAGGAATGATATCATGTCTGTTGAATTGCCCGTTATAAAATTTTGTGGCCCGGTTGGGGCGGGTTTATAGATATTGTGGATGTGAATTACAAATTTTTGGTGAAACTCGCCCCAACCAATATTGTGGCTAATTTGCCGGACATGAGAGGACTGAGAACAAAGAGCTTTATTTACACCAATTTATACGGACATACCTATGGCTGCCGCTGTTTCCCTACAAAATGCCTGCAAAATATACAACAAAATTCCCGTTGTCAATGACCTTTCCTTCACGATTGAAGCCGGAGAAATGTTCGGTCTCCTAGGCCCCAACGGTGCCGGAAAATCGACCACAATTCGGATGCTGACTACCCTGACTAAACCCAGCAGCGGTCAAATTCAGGTAGCTGGATATGACGTGATGCGGCAAAGCTTGCAAGTGAAACAGTGCATCGGCGTCGTGCTCCAACAAACCAGCGTGGATACTGAGCTTTCGGTATGGGAAAATATGGAGTTTCACGGACGGATGCACCACATCCCAAATCCGAAACGGCAACAGTTAATTAAACAGTGGTTGGGATATGTAGAATTAGCAGAAAGGCGAGATGATTTAGTAAAAACCTTGTCGGGAGGAATGAAGCGGAGGTTGCAAATTGCCCGAGCACTTTTGCATGAGCCGCAAATCTTATTTTTGGACGAACCGACTGTAGGGTTAGACCCGCAAACGCGGCGCCGATTGTGGGAAATTATTCTAGATTTGAACAAGCAGGGAATGACAATGCTGTTAACAACGCATTATATGGATGAAGTGGAGTATTTGTGCGATCGCATCGGCATTATGGACGGCGGCAAGTTAATTCAACTGGGAACGTTGGCCCAACTGCGGCAGGAACACGGTCAAGGGTTAGTGATGAGACAAATAGGCGATCGCTGGGAATACAAGTTTTTTCCTACTCTGGAAGAAGCTAATTTATATCTGGATGCCAAAGACGATAAAACTGGGATGATGGTTCGTCCTTCTAATTTAGAGGATATTTTTGTAGAATTGACGGGCAGACAGTTAGATTGATCCGTGGCTCATTGCTAACAGCAGCCCTTTGATTTGAGACGGGAGATTTGAGATTTAAAAAATGGCGATTAAAACGATCAACTTTTTCATCTAAAATCCCAGTGTTAAAATCAAAAAATGAAAAGTGAAAGAGTTTTGGTTTGTTTCTAAAGCAACCGAAACTCTCAATCTTTGGTGTAATGAGAATGTTTATTACGAATTTCATTAATTCACGATACGGAAATCACGGATAGACGGATAGTTGTTTTTTTGCTAATTCCTTCTTCTTTCCTCGGACTTATTCCCTCAACATTCATTCCTTAAATCCCGTACACTGATCCTTGCCGAACTTCAACGTCCCAAGTCCCACTTCTCAATTCCCAAATGACTCGCTTAGCCACAACAATAGAAGCCATACTTTACTTAAAAGGTCAGCCAGTCTCGATCGCAGAGATTGCCGAGATTGCCAAGTGCGATCGATCCGAAGCCGAAGACGCCATCATCGAACTCATGTCTGACTCATCCCGCCGCGACAGTGCATTAGAAGTCGTCGAAACCCCCACGGGATACAGCCTGCAACTCAGAGAAGAGTTTGCCAGTTTAATGCAAACTTTAATACCTCCAGAATTAGGTGTTGGAGCTTTGCGGACGCTGGCCGCGATCGCCCTAAAAGGCGGCATCGCTCAGCCAGATTTAGTTAACCTGCGGGGTTCAGGAGCTTACCAACAAGTACAGGAACTGGTAGAAATGGGTTTCGTGCGCAAACGGCGGCCGACTGAGGGGCGATCGTATTGGTTACAAGTTACCGATAAATTTCATCGGTACTTTCAAGTAGACCAACTGCCAAAACAATTGCAAATTGACTTTCAGGCAAATTTGTACCCAAGCAATGAGGAGTAGTTTAAAGTAGAATGTAGCAAGCCAGAAATTAAGAATCGCCAAATGGTTTTTCACCCTGACTTTGACAGTAGTTCCAATGCCCAACAAACCGCAGCCAATCCACTCCTGAAGTACCTCCAACACCAATCCCCGGAGGTTCTAGCCCGCATCGCCAAGTCCGCCAGCCCAGAAATCAGAGAAATAATCTCTCATAACGTTCAAGGACTTGTCGGTGTCTTGCCTTCAGAAAATTTTAACGTCGAAATTACCACTGACCGCGAAAACTTAGCAGGTTTGCTAGCTTCAGCGATGATGACAGGCTATTTTCTGAGACAAATGGAGCAGAGGATGCACCTAGAAGAAAATTTAGCAAGCACCAGCTCGATTCAACCAAACTCTCCCAAAGAGAAGTAAAAGATCGACGGGTTGGGGAAGCCAGAAAGATGAAAGTTGTTCAAAAAAATCAATAATCCTGGACGCACAGGGAATTAAGAAACCCGGTTTTTAACCGGATATCCCTCGCGCTACACCGAGGATTTTGGTGAAAAAACTCGGTTGCTGCGTCCAGGACTATAAAGCATCAGATTCATCTTCCATCCTCTACCGTTTGCAACTAATACCAGGTTCCCAAAAAAATGCAACGGTAGGTAAGCTGCAAATCCTTATGCAGTAAGTCATTCCCAATTCTTTAATCGAAAATCGAAAATCGAAAATCGAAAATGGTATTACCCACCGGCAGGGCTACCCGATAGGGGAAAAGCACCCGGACGTACTTTAATTTTCTGAACTTGACCCAAACGGTTAATTTCCACTTCGAGTTCTTTGCCTACAACAGTGCTTTCCACCCGTTCTTGCACGTCCCCGGGAGTGTTAACCGCAATTCCGTCAACTTTTTGAATGACATCTCCGGCGCGCAAGTCGGCTTTTTGAGCCGGGGAATTTTCCACGACTCGCGTCACGGCTACGCCTCGATCGAGGGTAATTTTATTATTATCGAGCTGTTTGTTGAGTTCTGCCTTGGTGGCGGCAGTCAAGCTGACCATTTGAATGCCGAGATAGGCGTGTTCGGCTTTACCTTTGGCGAACAACTGATCGGAAACTCGTTTGGCGGTTTCGATCGGAATTGCAAATCCCAAGCCCTGAGCGTCGGCGCGAATGGCGGTATTGATGCCAATTACTTCGCCTTGGTCGTTGAGCAGCGGGCCGCCAGAATTGCCGGGGTTGATGGCGGCGTCGGTTTGGATGAAGCGGACTCGCTTGTCGGGGATGCCGACTTGGGAACTCGATCGACCCGTAGCGCTGATAATGCCCACAGTGACGGTATTGTCGAGACCTAAAGGATTGCCGATCGCGATCGCCCACTGTCCCGGTACAATATTGTCCGATCGACCCAAAGCCACCTGCGGCAGTTCCTTGGCATCAATCTTAACAACAGCCACATCCGTCAGCAGATCGACCCCCTGCACCTTACCCTCAAACTCGCGGCCGTCTTTGAGCGTCACCTTGACGGTATCCGTCCCGGAGACGACGTGAGCATTAGTAACGATGCGGCCGTCTGGAGTGAGAATAAACCCCGAACCCGTACCCCGCTTGACTCGTTCTTCCGGCTGCGGCAAACTGTCCCCAAAAAACCTGCGAAACAAAGGATTTTTGAAAGCTTCGGGTACTTGATTCGTCACTTTGCTCGATGCGTCAATCCGCACTACAGCCGGGCCGACTTTTTCGGCTGCTTCAGCAATAAAATTGGGATTGCTGCGATCTACCGCCCGATTTTCCTGAACTGGAGGAGACGCATAGGGGGGGATTTGCTGGCGCACCACGGGTAAAACCAATGCGGTTTCCAGATTGTTTGGGCTTTGCAGATAGCGATTCCCCAACCATCCCACGCCTCCCCCGATCGACAGCAAAGTCACATAAAGGGTCGTTTGCTTAAAAGATAAACTCATTTAATAACTCCCGCTAAATACCTCATCCCCGCAGACAGTTCCGAATCAAGCATTTTTGTCTTGGCGACGGGAAGGAAGCGGGGCGGGGCGTACCGCTTCCTCAAGAACATAGCTGTTAACAGGCATGGGCTGATGGGCATCACAGGCAAAAATTGCCTGATTTTCCAAGAGCAACCAAAACTAATAATTCTCATCCTAACTTGGCTTAGCCTGGGATTTACAGTCTCCAGGGCGGCTAGAGCTTTCAAATATGCCGTTTCACTCGGCTCGAAAATTGTCAATTGTCCGAAATGAATACTTTTTTCTATACATAATGACTTTTAAACGCTTATTTCCGCTGATTTTTGTACTACTTTGGTCGATCGCACCCGTTGGGAAAACCGCAGCAAATACCGAGATCCCACCTGCAAATCTTCCTTCAGGTACACCTGTAGAAAACCCCGACCCCGCCCGCGATTGCCCGGAACCCGCTAGGTCTCGGTTGCGCCGCCACACTGCGGCGCAGGGCGAAACCATAGAAAGCATCGCGCGGCAGTACAATGTGATTCCTGCGGCGCTGGTCGGGATAAATCCGATGTTGCGGGGAGGTCGAGTAGCTGCCGGAAGTGCGATCGTCATTCCTCCGTACAGCGGCATCGAGGTAGAAGTGCCTGCGGGCTGGAATTGGCAAAAACTGGCAGAAGCTTACAAAGTGCGCGCAGATTTGCTATTTGAGGCGAATGGGTGCAGGCCTTTGGGGCAAACGGTGTTTGTGCCTGCGGTGAATAGGTCGATCGGGCCTTCTCTAAATCCCGATGCGGCGCCATCGGTGCAAGGATTTCCGCTGCCCGCCCCAGCGGTGGAAGCTTTGCGTTACGGGCGGCAATGGCATCCGCTGCGCCGCGAATTTTTTTTCCACAGCGGCGTAGATTTTTTGGCGTCGGAGGGTACGCAGGTTTTGGCGGCGGGCGAGGGGACTGTCGCCTTTGCCGGGATGCAGGGGGATTACGGGAATTTGGTAGTGGTTAACCATCAAGCAGGGAAGCAAACGCGCTACGCTCATTTGAAAGATATTGCCGTAAAAGTCGGTCAAAAAGTGCAGTCTGGAGAAGTTTTGGGAACTGTGGGGACGACGGGAAAACGGGACATTCCGCAGGCTCATTTGCATTTTGAAGTTCGGTACAATTCGGGTTTGGGTTGGGTTGCTGAAGATCCGCTGCTTTATTTGCAAGTTACTGTTAAAAAATAGGATGGGCGGTTGAAGAAGGAATTCAACCGCCCATATTTTTTTTATGGCATAATTTAGCAAAAGCCCGTGACGAGATTTGAACTCGTGACTTCCTCCTTACCAAGGAGGTACTCTACCACTGAGTTACACGGGCATAAAAAATTAATAATGTTAAATTAAAGTTTTTAACTTTTTATTTTTAACTTTTAACTTTTATTTAAATTGTGGTGGGCCGGGCTGGATTTGAACCAGCGTAGGCGTAGCCAGCGGATTTACAGTCCGCCCCCATTAACCGCTCGGGCACCGACCCATTTGTACCCACAGTTATACATCCTAGCACCAGACTCTTTGTTTGCAACATTATATTTAAAACTCTAATCATAAGTTCAGAATACATAAGTCTAGTAGGGGAATTGGGCATGGGGCATGGGGCATCAGACAATTTTAGATTTTAGACAAATTGGTAATTTTAATCAAAAAATCGAAAATCGGCTTTTCGTTAATCGGATGGGACATGGGGGCATCGATGCACTGGTAACTTAGTCCTGGACGGGTAAATACCAAAGAAACCGGGTTTTTCACTTTAGTTAAGGCCTCAAATGCCGTATTTTCGTAAAAAAACCGGGTTTCTGCCTCCAGGGCAGTCAACAGTCAACAGACAACAGACAACTGACTAATTCACTAATTCGCCGGTTTCTTGCAGGGAGTGGAGCCGGCGGTATCTCCCTTTTTGGCTCAAAAGTTCGTCGTGGGTGCCAACTTCGACGATTCTACCGCCGTCGAGTACCACGATCGCATCGGCTTCGCGAATTGTACTCAGCCTGTGGGCAATAATTATGGTGGTGCGCGTACCGAGGATATTCTGCATGGCTAGCTGGATCGATCGCTCCGACTCATAATCCAAACTAGAAGTAGCCTCATCAAAAATTAACACGTCCGGCTCCACCAACAGAGCCCTGGCAATTCCCAACCGCTGCCGCTGACCTCCCGACAAGCGCATTCCCCGCTCCCCGACAACGGTATAGTAACCTTGAGGCAACAAGCTCACAAACTCGTCTACTCGGGCGATGCGACAAGCTTCCTCAACTTGCTCAAAACTTGCTTTCGGATTTCCGTAAGTCAAATTATCCAGCAGAGTACCGTTAAACACATCTACTTCTTGGTGAACAATGGCTAAACGCTTGCGGTAGCCAGTCACGTCTAAGCTGCAAATGTCCTCGCCGTCGATCAGAATGCGGCCGCTGTTTGGTTCAAAATAGCGGAACAGCAGTTTAACTAAAGTTGATTTCCCGGAACCCGATCGCCCGACTAATGCTACAGTCTGACGGGGATGAATCAATAAGTTTACATCCTGCAAAACAGGCTTTTGGCGATCGTACCCAAATGTCAGCCCGCAAAACTCAATTTTGCCACTAAATTTATAAGGCGACGCGGATGCAGCATTTTCTGTTGTTAAATTTACCGCATCAACACCGTCTGGCAACTGCATAAACTCGTGGAACCGGATCATCGAAGAATAGCGGCGGGCAAATAATTCGGCGATAATGCTAATCGGACGCAGTTGGGAATAGGCCATGCTTGCCAGGGTGTAAACTGTGACAAAATATCCGAGAGAAATCCGACCTGCAACCGTTTCTGCTAAGCTAAAACCGAGAATTGAAAACAGGCAAAACTGCACGATTGTCTGCTGGTATGTTCCCAAGGTGACGTATCCTCGGTGAATGCGGTTAATTACAACTTTTAATTCGCGATCGAGTCTGGTGGTTTGCCTTTTGAGTTCATCGCTTTCTGTTGCAAAAGCTTTGACTGTTTTGATGTTGGTGATAATTTCCGAGTTGCGGCTTTCGGTATCTTCGATGTATTCATCCAGAATTTCTTCACGCGCAGTCACTCCTTGCAAACCTTTGAGGGTGAAACTGAGGATAAATAGGAATGAAACCAAAATTAATAAGCCGATCCGCCATTCAATCAACCAGATAACTGCAAAAATGCCGATTAAGCGGACGACTTCGGGGATGAATTCGCCGGCAATTTCTGGATATGTCCAAGTGTGGTTGGCGATGCCTTTGGCGATGCGGCTGGCAATGCGTCCGGCGTTGTTTTCGTCGTAGAATTCTAGGGGTAAGGTGAGAATTTTGCCGATCGCACCTCTCATTCGATCGCGCCTCGCCCTCAACGGTATCGCCCAGTGGAACCAATTTCCTACCCAAGGTTGGATCGGTGCTTTGGCGACTGTTACCACAAAAATTAGGCCCAGCAAGACGGACAGTGATAATGTTTGATTGGCTGGCTGCTGGGTAATAGAGGCGATCGCTCCTACCAATTTTTGCGTTATTGTATCTATCTGTTGACCCGACATTACGTTTAATATTTGACCGATCGCGTAGGGCACAGCCAAATCTGCTAGTTCAAGAATGCTGGATGCACCGATGCTGACAACCGAGATTTTCGAGTAGCGGCTGTAGTATTTGATAATGTCCCGAAAGCTTGCCATATTTTTTTTAGATACAACCCTTGCAAACACTTGGATTTGAAACTGCGCGCTCATGGCGCTTTGCTTACAAGTGTACTACAAAAGTAGTAAATCGGGGAGCGCTCTGGGATCGTTCTATTGAGTCGCCCGATCGGATGATTTATGGCAATCGGCATTCAGAGGCAATAAACTCAAGACTAAGGGCAAAAAAAATGCAAAAGACAGAATTTTTCTTAAATTCTGCCTTCTGAGCAATGATTTCTAATTTTTAGGTTTGAGTAGTCTGTTAGCTGAAGGTGTAGGCTGATTGCAGCGCCCACCAGATCAGGAAGCCGATTCCGCCAGCAATGACGGTCGCCGAAATGGCGATCGCGATCGGGCTGTCAGCTCCTTTGAATTTCATGATTCCGCGATTTAAGTCTGACATGGCAGTGTTCTCCCACAATTGCAGCTTGATTGTAGCTTTGCATTTGGCGGATGACGGTCAAATGCGCTGCAATTACTGATTTTGTTAATAATCGGGATGCTGCAATTTCATGCCCAGAGTGGTGTTGGGGCGCTTTTACAGGCTTTCTGAAAAAAACTTACAAAAAAGACTTGACAAATTCCGAGAATTAAGACAGTATAGTTAAGACCGCAGGAAATGCGGGTGTGGCTCAGTGGTAGAGCGTCACCTTGCCAAGGTGAATGTCGCGCGTTCGAATCGCGTCACCCGCTTTAAAAAATCAAGAAAAAAATCGATAAAACCCGAAAGTAGATCGAGAAAGTTTTCGTTATACTCCTAACGGTGGTTGAAAATACCTAAGTTAGTGGTAAACTTGATTGCAGAACTTGTAAGTCAAAATTGCCGATCGCCCGATCGCTCGGAACAGGCAGTAAAAACCCTCGATCGGGCAGAATTGACAAGTTTGATAATAGTGGATATGTTAACGATTATTTTTGCAAAAACGCTTTTTTTATCCGATCGCCCGTGCCATCCCAAAAAGCTCCAAAGATTGACTTAAACGATGAGTACCCGTGCCCTTGCCGGCGCCGGGGCCGTCTCGTGCCCATAACGCTGACAGAAGCCTTTGGCTGCAACCGCTGTCAGCAAATATTTGTATTGGACGAAAGCGGACACGTCATCGAGCAACTATCAACGAACTATCCTTACAAGCAGGCTTGGCGATGGACGGGGCAACAGTGGAACAGAGCGCATCCGGGTTTGAAGGCCCACTATTTGCCAATGGCCCTGGGGATGATTTTGGTGCCGCTAGTGATTTGGTTGCCCCTGGCGCTGCACTCGTCGGGCCCGAATGTTATTCTGTGGGCAATGGTGGCAGTGCTGCTAGCAATGCTGCCGGCGCTGATGGTATGGCTGGCTTACAGGCGTTAGTTAGATGATAATAGAGGATTTTAGCCATTCATCAGATGGGGCAAATGTCGCCCGCCGCGCAAATCTTGCTTCTTTGGAGTTGGCGGCGACAAAGAGCACGGATCGCGCTGCTGGTTTGCAGGCGATGGCGCAGGCGCTGAAACGCCGGCAAAATGACATTTTAGAAGCAAATACTCTGGATCTAGAAGCGAGTCGCGACATGGCGATTCCTGAGTTGATTGTGGAGTGGCTGAAGCTGACGCCGGAACGGATCAAGACAACTGTGCAAATTCTTCAGCGATTGGGAGAAATGCCAGATCCGATCGGCAGGGTGATTAATGCTTCTTATCAGGTCGATCGCTGTCAAGTATACTGTCAGTCGCTACCGCTGGGGGCGATCGCCCTAATTTATGAGGCGTTTCCCGAGTTGGGGGCGATAGCAGCCGGTTTGTGTCTCAAAAGCGCTAACAGTTTGATTCTCAAAGGCGGTAGCGAAAGCTGGCAAACTAATGCTGTAATTGGAGAAGCTTTACATTCGGCGATCGATGATGTCGGTTTGCCGTCAGGATGTTTGCAGGTACTGCCACCCGATCGGGGCGCTTCCATCCGGGATTTAGTGACTCAAGACCAATATCTCAATTTAATTATTCCCTACGGCAGACCGAGTTTGGTGCAGCAGGTGGTAAGGCTGTGCACAGCACCGGTATTGCGATCGGCAATGGGGAATTGTTATCTTTATTGGTCGCCTACTGGTAGTTTGGAGATGGCGAGGTGGATGATTTTGGACAGCCATCAAAGCGTGCCCGATCCGGTGAATGCGATCGAGAAAGTGTTGATAGATCGCAACCAAAAGCCATCTTCCTTAGTTAGGCTGTGGAACAGTTTAAAAGAAAAAGGCTTTCAAATTAGCGGAGACGCCGAACTCGTGGCAGATTTCCCAGAATTGAAGCTGGCGGAACCCTACGAGTGGACTCAACCGTATTTAAACAAAACCATAGCGTTTAAAGTTGTTGATAGCTTGGAAATTGCGATCGGCTGGATCAATCGCTACAGCAGCGGCCACGCTGACTGCATAGCGACGGAATCTTACTTAGAAAGCCGCCAATTTGCTCTGGATGTCAACAGCGCCTCTACTTTTATTAATGCCTCGCCTCGGTTTTGGCGCTATCAAAATCGGGGAGATGCGATATTTTTGGGAATGTCTAATCAAAAAGGTTATCGTCGAGGATTGATCGGGTTAGATACGCTGACTACAATTAAAGAAATTGTTCAGGGAAACGGACTTTTTTAATGTTATTTGTTATTGGGATTAGACCCAAGTTAAAAGTGCGATCGTATTATCGATGCGTCAGCTTTTAAGAGTTATTTATAAAACACTGTTTGAGCAATTTTTAAAGACACACAAACAAGCAAGGTCGGACACGGCAGTGCCGTTTCCCTACCCCAAAATAATCATGAGCGATCGCCAGATATGTAACTATAGCCCGATTAATTGTAGGCAAACGGCACTGGCGTGTCCTGACTGTGGATAATATTAATTCCGATGCCACCGGATTTGATAGGACTGATTTTTCCTAAATATTAAACTCGTTCAAAACCGGATATAATTAACTGTAGAAAGTTATTCAGTGGCATCAAAATACTCTTAATGGCAATATGAAATCCGAAAAAACACTCAATACTCTAGACAAGACTGTAACACCGAATTTAGGCGAAGAAACCCTAATTCACCACTCGGTATATGTTAAGAAATTGCGTCCGCTGCTGCCATCAGATGCCTTTGAACCCAATTCAAGCAAGTTAGCGATACTGCTCATCAATCTGGGGATTTTATTGTTAGGATGGGGAATTGCGGCTAATCTCGATCGCTGGCCCGTGTATCTTTTATGGCTTTACTTACCTCTAGCCGTCATCATGGGCAATAGTATCATAGTTTTGCTATTTAGCTCCCACGATTTGATGCACGGCAGCGTTCAGAAAAAGTCGCGCCTCACTTATCCGATCGCCTTTTTGGGACTAAGTATGCTGTTCATGCCGCCTACTCAGTGGAAAAATCTGCACAACCTAGTACACCACAATAACACCAATTCCTTAGCAGACCCCGATCGCAATTACCTGTACCAGCAGCCCGATACTTGGGGAAAATGGATTCAAAATCTATTTGTACCGTCGGTAGAAGTCAATCCGCTGTGGTTAATTGTCGGGATGGCCGGTTCGTGGTTAGTGCATAATTTCCGCAATCTCACCTCGGTACTATTCTTTAACGATAAATCTGTCGATTACGTACCGGCTGCCTTTACAGTTAGTCATAAAGATAGATTGACTATCGCCTTTGAATGTGTGGGAATTTTAGGAATTCATGCCAGCATTTTGTTCTACCTAAATTTTCATCCGCTCAAAATAGCCCTCGCCTACTTTTTGCCGATCGCAATTGGTCATGCAGGCGCAATGTTTTACATCTTCACCAATCACATGGGCTGTCGGATGACCAGTATTAATGACCCGCTGATTAATAGTATGTCGCTGCGGGTTCCTAAAATATTTGACCTGCTGCACTTAAATTTTTCTTACCACACAGAGCATCATATTTTCCCCAGCATCAACTCAGACTATTATCCGATGGTGCAAGAGTTGTTAAAAATTCACTATCCCGGTCGCCTGAATTTAATCGATGCTGGCGACGCTTGGCGGTTGCTGATGCAAACACCCCGGCATTATCAAGATGAAGTCACCTTCACGGATTCCTCTGGTATAAGGTCGGTGAATTGCTCGATCGCTGAAGAATACAAAAACGGCTAATACAGAGTAAGGTGCGCACTGCGCACCCTACATTGAGATATTGTGCTGAATTTTTAATTCTACATACTGATGCTATTTAGCACCAACGAAGGCTTGAGAGAAAAGTAAGGGATTACTCGTTTTTGATTGTTGGCATCAATCTTCTGTTCAGCCATATTCAAATTTTGCTGAAACTGGCTGGCTAAAAATTCGATCGGCGTTTCCGCAAAAAATTCATCGAAACTCATCTGGTAGAGTTCCCGAAAAGATTTATCGTAATAACCCAAACGGTCATATCGATAAGCTGACAAAAGAAACATAACTTGCAGTTGGTCAGCCGCTCGTTTGTACGGAGGAAGCAACTGTAAAATGTCCTTTTCTGTAATCACTTCGAGATGGCCAGAAGCGGTAATTTTGGGAATGTCCCGGTAGGCTGCCAAGGGCATATTGGCGGCAAAAGCCATGTATTCGTACTGGGGAAAATTGACGGCTGAATGCTGCGGGCCGCAGGTGAAAATTACAGTTGTGACAATTTTAATTAATTGTTCAACTGTGTCGATTTTGCTTGGCATTCCTTTGACTTTACCGCCGTTCTCAGAGGCTAATTCTTGTGCCCAGGTTTGCAGTTCCACATCTTCTGCGATGCCTCTTTCGTCGGGTAAAAGTGTTTGAGATAGCCGGAGACAAAGGTTTCGATCGCATCCCACAGCAGCAATCCATAGCGGTTAGGCATGAGTCATTAAATATTGACCGTTGCCGTTATATTCACCGTCGCAACTCGCGAAATTAGCCACAAACCAAATCAAGTAAAATCGCCATATTCGCCGAAATTTGGCATAGTCGATGCCGTAGTCTAAATCTTTGACTATTGCCTGAGAATCGTCAAAGTTTTTCAGCCAGTTAGCAAAGGTTGTGGAGTAATTGTATCCGTTGAGATACCATCTTTGAATGGTCTTGAGTTCTTTATTGTGGCTGGGAACTGCATCGTATTTCCAGTAACGGCCGTGGGGAAAAATGTATTTGTGGGTGAAAACGCTGGATATATTGTTGGGGGTGCGAACTGTGATGATGTGAATGAAAACTTTGCCGTTATCCTTCAGGAAAGATGCCAGCTTTTGGAAAGCCTTCGTTAAATTACCTACATGACAAAAAACTCCGATGGAGAGAATTTTGTCGAATTTGGTCTCGAAGTTGGCGTCGTTCAAATCGCCTTCATATAGGGTAAATCGACCGGAACTGAGGTAGCTTTCGGGGTCTTGCATCTTCTGACGCATATACTCGCATTGGTGGTGGCTCAAATTAATCCCCGTAAAGGTGACATTGGGGAATTTGGAAAGAATGTAATTGGGAACGCAACCCCACCCGCAGCCAAAGTCTAAAATTCTATCGCCATCCTGAATGTCTAGCTTCTCGATCGCATCATCAATCATCTGCATTTGCGATTGTTCAAGGTTGGCGGCTCCTTTTTCCCACAATCCCATGCTGTATTTAGGATAAATGAGTTTGCTGTCGCCTAACATGGGATTCAGCATGGCTTGAGGCAAGTCGTACTGAATTTTCATTAAATCCCGCGGCCCTTCGGCTGTATGGTCTGTTTCTGTTAGTACCCATTCGTAGGGTGCAAGCAGGGACGGGAAATGCTTAAAAAAGACGGGCATACAGGTATCAAAAAGCGATCGCAATACTGAATCCGGTACTTCTAATCCGTTGATGTAAGACTCTGCTACTGCCATTTGCACGGCGTTAACTGTACTGACTGCGAGGCGGGTTGCTCGGTAGGCGATCGGACTTTTGGTATGCACGTCTCCCACGATGGGAATGTGCTTTTCGATGTTTTGTAGGGCTGTTGATGAACTCATGGTTATACTGGTTTTAAAGATGCTGCTATTCTATCTCACCAAAATTGGCTGGTTGTTAGAGATCCAAAAAGCTGAAACTATTGCCAAGTAAGGTTGGCACCGCAAAACTCCGCAAAATCATAAAAATATATCGTCGTTGAAGGGGATTTGATAACGGATTTATCGGGCTTTGGGCGATCTTAATTTTATTAAGAATTATGTCAGTCCATTTGAGATTTGAGATTTGAGATTTGAGATTAACTCCACAGCTTGAATGGGGTATTTTCACGGTGCAATGGCGATTTTAGTGCTCATTTATACCATTTTAGATTTGAGAATTGGCAATGACTGATGAGCTAAGAGTTGGACTATTGCCTAGAGTTGCATTCTTTTTTTAAACTGGTGTCAGTTGGGCGGTTGAGCTGACGAAACGAGAAGCAAATGCCGATCGCGATTTATAGTTAAGGAATCAGGGGATACATAAAAAATGCCGAGAAACCGGGTTTGCATACAGGTTCGCTGCAATAACAGATGTCCGCGAGATTCCTCGCTAATTAGCTAGACGCGCCACATATGCCACAGATTCACTATCTGCCGGACGATCGCACGATCGAGGTAGACGACGACAATATAATCCTCGAAGCTTCCCTGCGTGCGGGCATTCCGCACACCCACATCTGCGGCGGTACCGGCCGGTGTTCGACTTGCCGGGTATTGATTGTCGAAGGTTTGGAATTTTGCTCTCCGCGCACTTCGCCGGAAGAGGAACTTGCCAAAAAGTTGCGTTTAGAACCGGAAATTAGGCTGGCTTGTCAGACGCAGATTGCTGGCGGCAAGGTGATTTTGCGCCGATTGGCGATCGATTCTGAAGACTTGGAATCATTTACCGACCAAATGGCGGGAAAGTCAATTTCTCCTCCTGTGGGGCAAGAGAAAAAAATTGCGATTTTGTTTGCGGATATTCGAGGATTTACGCCGTTTGCAGAATCGCTGCTGCCTTACGACGTAATCTATGTTTTAAATCGCTATTTCCAAAAAATGGGTTTTGCGATCAATCGGAATGGGGGGATGATTAATAATTATATGGGTGACGGTTTAATGGCGCTGTTTGGGTTGGAAAATCCCGACAAGGCTGCGGAACAAGCAGTGAGGGCTGGGGTGGAAATGCTGGAGGAACTAGAGAAACTCAATCCCTATTTTGAGACTTTATACCGTCATCGGTTGCGGATTGGGATTGGCATTCACTGCGGGTGGGTGGTTGTGGGGAATTTGGGGGCGTCTAAAAATCAGACAGTGACGGCGATCGGGGATGCGGTGAATTTTGCCAGCCGGATCGAGGCTGCTAACAAGCAAGTGGGAACGAGTTTATTGATTTCCGAGGAGACTTATCAGGAAGTCAAGGAATTGGCGATCGTCAATCAATGCGTATTAGTTGAAATTCCGGGGAAAAGCGGCGAATATCCGCTCTATGAAGTAGTCGGGATGCCGCCGCTGCCCGTGGAAATCGAAGAAGTTTCTGAGGTAAGGCAATGTTCTATTTGGCAAAGTTTTGTCAATAAATTGTTGGCTTTGTATGCTGCGGCGTACAATTGGATTAGGAAAATTTGGATTAAAATTATAAAACTATAGAGAGAGCAACTTTTTTGAGTTTTGTTATTCCCTCGATAAGATGAATATTCCTCAGTCAATAGTTCGCATTTTTCTCATGCTCCCCAACGGTCAGATTGGGGCACAACTGCGAGATAATATTCCAGGTATTGCCAGTCAAGGAATGCTTTCTACTTTTGGTGGTGGCGTGGACATTGGAGAAAGTCCACAGCAGGCAGCAGTGCGAGAAATGGAGGAAGAAACTAGCCTCACAACCAATTTTTACAGAATGGAGTTTATCACAAGTTTCACTCACCAAAAAACTCAAAATGATAGAAAAGTTTTACAAAATAACCACCTTTTTTTGGCTAGAGTTAGCGATCGTGATAAAATAGAAATCAAAGAAGGTGTGGGTTTGGTAGTTTTGAGAAAAGATGTAGACTTTGAAAAAGTCAACGCAGGGGAAGGTACTCAAATGGCTTGGAAATTGTTGCAGGAATATTTAAAATAAAAACTCCCAGACTACCTTTTCCCCGCGATGGGACTGAAACTTTAAGAGAGAACTTCTTTACTATGTTGTCAAATACGAATTTAGATTACGAATCATTACTGCAACGGGCGATCGCGATCGCCGCAAAAGCTCATGAGGGGCAGGTTGATAAGGCAGGCAACCCCTATCTCGATCATCCGCTATTCGTGATGGAAAATGTAAATTCTCTAGAGCAGAAAATCGTAGCGGTTCTACACGATGCAGTCGAAGATTCTGAACTTACACTCGATCAACTCAGAAGCGAAGGTTTTCCTGAAGTTATAGTTTCGGCGATCGAGGCGATTACCAAAATAGAAGGAGAAGCGTATGCAACTTATTTAGAACGTGTGATTGCCAACCCGATCGCACTGCGAGTCAAAATCGCTGATGTTACTCATAATCTCGATCTGCGTCGCATCGCCAATCCGACAGAGGCAGATTTTCAACGCATTGCCAAATACAAAAAAGTCCTCAGTCAGTTGCGTGCCGCCTTAAAATAATTATTAACCGCAAATATCCGCGTTCATCGTGGCACAGGCATCTTGCCTGTGCGATATCTGCGGTTAAAAAAATTCCCAAATCCTAAGCCATCACCATCCCCCCATCCACATTAAAAACTTGCCCCGTAATATAAGCCGCTGCCGCATCTGCCGCCAAAAACTTTACCATCCCCGCAACTTCCTCAACTTCCCCGTATCTCCCCAGCGGAATATACTTCAAAATCTCATCAGATTTGACATCCTTAGTCATATCTGTAGTGATAAAACCCGGTGCAACAGCATTCACAGTAATCCCGCGACTCGCCAACTCCTTCGCCACAGTTTTAGTAAATCCAATTACCCCAGCTTTCGCCGCACTGTAATTAGCTTGTCCGGGATTGCCCATTTGCCCAGCAACCGAAGCAATATTAATAATTCGGCCGCTTCGCTGCTTCAGCATGATTTTACTCGCAGCTTTCGCACACAAAAACACGCCGGTTAAATTCAAATCAATCACAGCTTGCCAATCTTCCAACTTCATCCGCAGCAGCAAAGTATCGCGAGTAATGCCGGCATTGTTCACCAAAATGTCAATCCGCCCCCATTTTTCCATGACATTACTGGTGAGTGAATCTACTTGGTCAGTTTTCGAGACATCTGCTGCAAGCGCCACAGCTTCTCCTCCAGCAGCGACTATTTCTGCTACCACCTCATCAGCAGCAGCACTCGAACTGGCATAGTTGACGGCGACTTTAGCGCCCTCTGCGGCTAGGGCTAAAGCAACGGCGCGGCCGATTCCCCGCGATGCACCGGTCACGACAGCAACTTGACCCCGCAATCTCTGAAAAGTCTCTGGTAATAATTCCATAATTGTATCCTCGCAATCTACCAGAGAATTTTGCACTAAAATCGAGCCAGAACCCAAAAAATTATTTTGTCTTATGGCAGTTCAAAAACAGTTCAGCAGTTTTGAGGAGTTACTATCGGGCTCTGACTTGCCGGTGTTGGTAGATTTTTACGCTACTTGGTGCGGGCCTTGTCAGATGATGGCACCGATTTTGGAGCAAGTCAGCGGTCAGATGAAGGAAAAGCTGATGGTTGTCAAAATTGACACCGATAAGTACGAACAGTTGGCCTCGCAGTATCACATTTATGCTTTGCCGACTTTGGTGCTGTTCAAAAAGGGCGCTGAGGTCGATCGCATTGAGGGAGTTATGCAACCGGCGCAGTTGATCGATCGACTGCAACCTTTCTTGTAGCACGAGCCAATTATCTCACACGTAGGGTGCGTCAGCCAATATCTGATTAATTATAAATAAAATAATCCTAGTTGACGCACCCTACTGATGAAGACTCCCAGCCACGCTATTATCAATCTCGCACTTCTCGGCAAACGGCAACTGCCGCAAGCTAATCTAATTATTGCGATCGGCGGAATATTGCCGGATATTCCGATATTTTTATTTTACTTTTGGGCGAAATACATTGCTCGCTTGCCCCCAGCTACAATTTGGTCAAAAGCATATTATGAGCCTTTTGTACAAGATATTGTGGCTTTGTTTCATTCTATCCCTCTGGCGGTTATTGGCTGGCTAATTGCTTATTACTTTGGCTGGCAAAGCGTGCAAATTCTGTTTATTAGCATGATTTTGCACTCTCTGGGAGATTTGCCAGTTCATAATGACGACGCTCACCGACACTTTTTTCCGTTCAGCAATTACCGTTTTATCAGTCCGATTTCTTATTGGGATCGGAATCACTACGGCTCAATTGTTTCTTTCGTCGAAATGTTGTTGGTGATGTTATCGAGTTATTATGTTTTTGGTTTTGTTCAGTCTTCTATTGGTAAGATATTGTTGATTTTGGTGAATGGTTTGTACTTAATGGGCTCTGTCTCTTTTTACGTTCGTTCTCTAATATCATCTGCTGTCGAGCGACCGCGATAAAATTGGTTAGTAGTGCGGACTTTAGCCCTCTCTCGTGGTCTGAAGAAAAACTCAAGTCCTTACTACAAAGTTAATATAATTTCTATATCTTAATTGTTCTGTTGCAATTACTTACTATCTTACCCAACTTCTGTAAGGTGCGTCAGCCAATATCTGATTGCTTGTGAATTGAATTATCCTAGCTGACGCACCCTACAAATTACTTAGTATAACATTGCATTCATGGCTTATTACTCAACCCAATCAGGCCCCTCTACGAATTCCCCTCCTGGTTCAATGGTTTTGCAGACAAAAGCTCCCATCATACTGCCAAAACCTTTGACACCTGTCAGGTTGGTTGCCACCAAAATAACATTTTCAGTTTTGGTTCTCTCGCAGTCAGCCTCGGTCAAATCAGCACCACTCAAAATAGCATCTCTTAAGTCGGCATCGTTCAGATTAGCTTTTCTCAGATTCGCACCGCTGAGGTCGGCATTTCTTAGATTAGCCCCGCTCAGATTCGCGCCACTTAGGTTAGTACCAAGCATTGTAGCTCCTTGCAAGTGAGCATTACTCAAATTGGCATTGCTCAAATTGAGAGTCATAAGGTGGGCTTTGCTCAAATTGATTCCACTTAGGTCAACCCCGCTCAGGGCAGTGTTATTAACCTTAATTCCCGCAAAATTTCTCTCCCCAGCAGCGTACTGTTCGAGCAATTTACGAACTTCTATATATCGTCGATTTGGAGGCTCAAAACTAACTTCATCAAGAGTAGTATTGCGGAATATAGCTTGCTCCAAGTTAGCAGAGGCAAGACTCACAATATACAAAGAAGCATTACTCAAGTTGGCACCAGTTAGATTAGCACCCATGAGGTAAACTTCATTGAGTTCAGCATTGCTCAAGTTAATATCAGTTAAATCAGCGTTCTCTAAAATAATATCTCTCATCACAATACCTTCTAAGTTAGCTCCTCTCAAATTCACCCCTCGCAGATTGCTTTCTTCCCAGCCTGAATTTGAGAAATTGGTATGACTTAGATTGGCATTAAGCAAGTTGATATTTCTCAAGTTAGACTCTGTAAAATTAGCGTGACTTAAGTTAATGGCAGTTAAATCAACATTGGTCAGATCGATCCCAGTAAAATCTCTCTCTCCATTAGCATATCGTCTCAGTAATTCTTCAGTGTCCATAACTTTGATTTTGAATCAGTTTAAATCGATCTTAGCCGAGCGTCGCCCGTTTGCTCATATCAAATTAATTCTTGGTTATGGCAAGCTCACTGGCAATGGTCATTCCTAATACTGCCATCTGGCATAGTTGTATTACACAAAATTGCGCCCCGAATTCTCTTAATATTAGCTAGCTCTAAATCGATAATAGCTTCACTTAAGTCTACATTTGTTAGATTAGCTCCCACTAGCAAAGGCTCGTAGAATGTGGTATCTCTTAAGCAAGCCCCTGTTAAATTAGCATCGCAAAGAGCGCTCTCTGCGAAATTAGCATTGCTCAAATTAGAACCGCTCAAGTCAATTCCTTGCAACATAGCTTCACCTATACTTGCCCCACTGAGGTTAGCTCTAGTTAAGTTGGCATATTCTAAGTCGGTACAATCCAAGATTGCTCCGCTTAAGTCTGCTCCACTTAGATCGATTCGACCTAATTCGGCAGAAAATAAATTAGAATTGCTGAGATTTGCCCCCGATAGGTCAGCTTCAGCTAGCTTGGCGCTATAAAGTTTAACATCGCTTAAGTTAGCAGCGCTGAGAGTAACATAACTTAGATTGGCTCTAGTCAAGTTAGCACCGCTGAGATTGATACCACTCAAGTCATTTTGACCTGGTTGGAGGTCTTCGATGTATGTCACGTTAGCAACGTTGAAGTTAGCATGACTTAAATCAACTCCAGGGAAATCTCTCTCTCCCGCAGCGTAACGTCTATATAGTTCTTCAACGTCCATAGCTTTCTTATTCAAGCTGTTTATACTTTGATAGTAGCGCGATTACTTCTACTTTTTATCAATAAATATATCAAGCTGTGCGATAGGTTGAACCAGATCGCATACCAAGTAATCCAGATGGCTCAGAATGAATACAACTGTCCTAAAATCTCAACTATCAAATCTAAAAACGCTAACTGCGCCGAATATTAAAACAGCACCAATCTTGGCGCTTCCACAAAGTAGCTACAATCCAGCCGTGCTGTTCGAGAGTATCGGCAATTGGCTTAGCTTGATCGAGCAAAATGCCGCTGAGCACTGCCCAAGTAGTCGGTTTGCTAATTGAAGTGAATTGCGGGATTAAATCGATGATTACTTCTGCTAAAATATTGCACATAAAACCGTCGATCGGCTCATCTACCATTTCTTTCAAACGATCGATACTGCCGAGTTCTGCAACCAACTGGTGAGAATTAACGCGGTTGAGTTGTCTGTTGCTAATGGTCGATCGCACTGCCAAAGGATCTGTATCCAAAGCATAAACTTTTGTAGCGCCCAACAACACAGCGCCGATCGACAAAATACCCGATCCGCAGCCAATATCGGCAAGTACATATTCTTTGTCGTCAAAACCGAGGCGCATTTCCAGCGACTCCAGACAAAGCTGAGTGGTGGCGTGAGCACCGGTACCGAAAGCGACACCGGGATCTAAACGCAAGATTACGCGATCGGTATCAGTCGGTGGAGGCAGCCAAGCCGGATTAATTAAAAAGCGATCGCCCACTTCTTGAGGCTGCCAGTGCTGCTTCCAAGTGCTGCCCCAGTCTTCCTCTTCAATCAAATCCCACTGCATCGCAGGTACGGGCAAACCTGCACACAAAGCATCTTGGCGCAGCCACAGAGAAAGAGCGGCCAAATCAAGCAATCCTGCCTGTTCTTCGGGCAAATAAGCCGACATCAGACAGGAATTGCTTTTGAGTTCAGTAGCAGTTCCCCGACAGCTAAACCGTTCCAGACGCCAAAAGATGATATCTTCCAGCGCCGGATCGCAAAGAATTCTAATTTCCCACCAGCTATGTGCCATAACAATTTTAGATTTTAGATTTTAGATTTTAGATTGGCCCAGGGGAACTGGAGACTGGGAACTGGGGAGTGAAGAATGAGGATTGACTAATAGAAAAATTCCCAGTTGTCTTGCCCATTACCAATGACCAATGACCCATTACCAATTATCAGTCCTTGCATCCAAAATCTAAACTCCAAAATCCGTCAAAGATTTACCGTGTAAGCATCCCGAATTCCCGGAACTTTTAGGATCTCGGCCAGTATCCCTTCTGGTAGAGGGTCATCGAGGCTCAAAACCATCACCGCATCGCCTCGCACGATTTTACGGCCCACTTGCATACTGGCAATATTGACATTAAAACTGCCCAATTGGGAACCAATTTTGCCGATAATCCCCGGCATATCGCGGTGCAGGGTAAACAGCATATGGTGAGTGGGGGAAACGTTGACCGGGAAATCGTCAACGCTGGTAATCCGAATTTCGCTTTCGCCGAGCACTGCACCCGTGACTGTGTGTTCGCCGAGAGTTCCCTTGGCCGAGAGGTGCAGGGAACCGGTATAGTCGCGAATCGAGGCGTCTCTGGTTTCGACGACGCGAATTCCGCGTTCTTTGGCTTCAATGCTGGCGTTGACGTAGTTAACGCGCTCTCGCAGGGCTTGGGAGAGCAGGCCTTTGAGGGCGGCGACGACTACGGGCTGGCTTTGGTTGCTGGCCAATTCGCCTTGCAGTTGAACGTTGAGGTAATCGACTCGGCCTCCGGCTAGCTGGCTGACGAGGTTGCCGAGGGTTTCGGCGAGTTGCAGGTAGGGTTTGAGTTTTTCGATCGAGTCTGGGTAAATTCCCGGTATGTTGACAGCCGATCGCGCGGGCAATCCTAAGAGTACATCGCGGATTTGTTCGGCAACGTCGATCGCCACATTCACCTGAGCTTCGGCTGTGGATGCTCCCAAGTGGGGTGTCAGCACGATGTTCTGGCCGACAGTCCGCAGGGGAGAATCTGCTTCGAGGGGCTCGTGTTCGTAAACGTCGATCGCGGCGCCGGCAATCTTCCCTTCTTTTATGGCTTCTGCCAGGGCTGCTTCGTCGATGATGCCACCTCTGGCACAGTTAATGATGCGGGCCGTGGGCTTCATCTTCGACAGCACCTCAGCGTTAATTAAGTGCAGGGTCTCGGGGGTTTTGGGGATGTGCAGGGTAATGTAGTCGGATTCGCGCATCAGCAATTCGAGTTCTACCAACCGACAGCCCAACTGTTCGGCTCTTTCGGTGGAGATGAAGGGGTCGTAGGCTAGGAGTTTCATGCCCATTGCTTTGGCTGCGGCGGCGAGGTGCGAGCCGATTTTGCCCAAACCGACGATACCGAGGGTTTTTTTGTAAACTTCTACGCCGATGAAGCGGTTGCGTTCCCATTTACCACCTTTGACGGATGCGTTGGCTTCCGGGATGTGGCGAGACATCGAGAGCATCATGGCGATCGCGTGTTCGGCTGCGGCGATCGTGTTGCCTTCGGGGGAATTGACGACTACAATTCCTTTGCGGGTAGCGGCGGGTACATCGACATTATCTACGCCGACGCCGGCTCTGCCGATGATTTTGAGTAAGTTGCCCGCTTCTATGATTTCTTTGGTAACTTGGGTGCCAGAACGGATCATTAAAGCGTCGTAATCTGGAATAATTCGTACCAGTTCTTCGGCTGAGAGCCCTGTGTTTACGTCAACTTGCGCGACTTGGGAGAGGATGTCAATTCCGGCTTGGTCGATCGGATCGGATACTAGAACTTTAGGCATAGCAAGCAATTGAGTGGAATCAGTAAAAATAGGCCGCAGTGCGGGGCGAGCCCAAAGTTGAGGCTTAAACTTGGAGCAGTATCTTACTGCTGGGCTTAAGCTGGTCTTTGTGCAGTTTGAATTGTATCCGCATTCGGTCTTGACCGGCCGTTTTTGCTTGAAATATTTTAGGTTTCGGGGCGATCGGACTCTCAAACCGTCTTAAAATCCCCGAACTGCATAGCTAGTATGTCTTTTCGGGTTATAATAAAGTTTAGGTATATCAGCCGAACTATCAGGAATTGTGTTTAATGAATTATCTTATTGCCGTACTGCCCGATCGAATGCAAGCCGAAGCTGCCTATTGTGCTCTAGAAAAAGAAGGCTTACCGATGAAACAGGTAAGTATTTTGGGCCGCGGCTACAAAACTGCTGATGAATTTGGCTTGATCGACCCCAACCAGCAAGCGAAGAAACAAGCTAAACTTATGGCTGTTTGGCTGATACCTTTTGGCTTTATTGCTGGCGTTACTTTCAGTCTGATGACTGAGTTGAAGACTTTTGCGTGGGCGGGGGAAATTGGCGATCACGCGATCGGTGGTGTATTAGGTGCGATCGCCGCTGCGATGGGTAGTGTGTTTGTGGGAGGTGCTGGGGGCATGGCTTTTGGTAGCGGTGATGCTTTGCCCTACCGCAACCGTTTGAATGCTGGTAAGTTTTTGATTGCGGTTAAGGGTACTGATGATTTGACAGGGAAAGCTGCGAGTATTTTGCAGCAGTTTGAACCAGAAAATATCCAAGGTTATACAGAGACTTAGTTATTTGTTGACTGTCAACTGTTTACGGTTAACGGTTAACTGTTAACTGTTGACATTTTACTCGTGTAATATTTGGAGGCAGTTATGGAATCACAAACTATCGCCCTCAATTATCCCCTAGAATTAACACTCGAATTAACAGACGAGCAGTTTTTTTAGTTGTGTCTAGACAACCGGGAGTTGAGATTTGAACGGACTGCTAGTGGAGGATTGATTATTATGCCGCCTACAGGTAGCGAGACAGGTAATTTCAACATTGACTTATCCTATCAACTTCAATCAGGGAGCAGACCAAATAAGCATTTGGGAATTGCTTTTGATTCTTCAACTGGATTTAAACTGCCCGACGGTACAGATATTTCTCCCGATGCTGCTTGGGTGCGCCGCGACAGGTGGGATGCTTTAACTGCTGAAAAAAAAAAGAAATTTGCGCCGATTTGTCCCGATTTTGTGGTGAATTGCGATCGGCTAGCGATTCATTAGAAAAATTGCGGGCTAAAATGAAAGTGTATGTGAAAAATGGAGCGAGGTTGGGATGGTTGCTCGATCGCAAAAATAGAAAAGTAGAAATCTCCCGTCAAGGTAGAGAAGTAGAAATTTTAGATGAACCTGCAACTCTGTCCGGTGAAGATGTACTACCCGGTTTTGTGTTGGATTTAACAGATATTTTCTAAATTTGTAAGAAGACTCGGCAGTTGAAACCGCATCTACACAAGCAAAACCTGCCCACGCCGGTTAAAGAAGACTCGGCGGTTGAAACCGCTTCTCCACAAGCAAAACCCGCCGACGCGGGTTAAAGATAGCGCGGTAAAATTACGTTATTGTCTTTAGTCCGCGGAGGCGGACATCGTTTGTATAGCAGGGGTTTCAACCGCCGTCTTATCTTTTCCCACTCATTGATGATATGATAGGCTGCCAAAGGTTGCGTTTGGTATGACCTATGAAAATCCTCCACGGGACTTGGATTCCTCAAACAGAAGAGAATTTTGTTCAACCTGGAACGTTTTATATTTGGGTTGAAACCACTGAAAAGAAAAAACAGCCGGCTAAGGTTCATCCCCGACAATTGGAGACGGCACAGTTAAGAGAGTTTCTAACGAAAGAAGCCGGGATTCAACTGCCACCAGTCAGCAATACAAGTGCGATGGGGCGAGAATACGCGATCGTCCCTCGGTATTTTTTACTGCCCACTGCCGACAACCAGCCGTTGCCCTCTTTAGAACTAGCGCGATATTTAGAGACAGAGTTACCCGAAACATTTGAGTTGGAGTATTGGCAAGTTGACTGTGTGTCCATCGCCACCCACACTTTGACTAAAGTATTAAACGATCTGCATTTTTTTGCCCTCTACGATTTAGCAGAAGTTCAGTTTGGTTCAGACTTGCTATTTTGGTATCACTACACCCAAATTTTTAAGCAAATTGTTCTGAAAGATCATTATATTCCGGCGTTGCGCTATCGAGAAACTGCTCCGATCGCGATCGCACCCATCGAAACATCCGAACCCGCTGAGAAAGCCACGCGCGGGCGCAAGAAAGCGGGCGAGACAAAAACCAAAACAACTGCAAAAACTCCAAAAATACCTGCCAAAATTGCACCCAGCTTTGAGATTTATGCGGGATGGGAAATTGTTTCAACACAGTACGAAACTGATTTACAACGCTATGTTGAATGGATGCCTTTAGTTTGTGTGTCCGGTTTTCGGAAGATCCAGCTACAAGATACACCAAAGTTCTACGATCGCGAACGGTTGCTGCGGCATTTTTCCGAGTGTGCGATCGCGGAAATTGTCACTCAAACCCCCATCCCAGCATCGTTTGAAAATAAGATTGCGGATTCTTTACTCCAAATCTGCCTCAACCAAACACGAAAAATCGCGCGAGTAAGCCTTGAACAATACCGGCAATGGCAAACCTGGCGCGATCGCATTACGCGCAATCAATCTGCTGACTCATTCTCCCTCTGCTTTCAACTACAATCCCCCGAAAACCCCGAACAACATTGGGTTTTAGAGTTTCAGGTGGCTGCGAAAAAAGACCCGTCTCTGCGGATGCCGTTGCAGGATTATTGGCGATCGCGATCGACTCAACAAAAACAGTTGCAAACACAATTCGGCGACAACTTCGAGCAACATTTGCTGACAAATCTCGGCTACGCGGCGCGCATTTATCCCCAGCTTTGGCAAGGGCTAGAAACCGACAAACCTGCTAACATTTCCCTCAGCTTAGATGATGCTTTCACCTTTCTCAGCGAGTCCGCTTGGGTATTAGAAGATGCCGGATACAAAGTGATTGTCCCCGCTTGGTGGACGCCGAAGGGACGACAGCGGGCAAAGATTCGCCTGCAAGTCAAAGGAAAGGGCAGCAAAAGCGCTGCAATCAAGGGCAAGGGATTATTTTCGGCGGATTCCTTGGTGGAATATCAATATGAATTGGCGATCGGGGGTGAACGGGTTAGCGAACAAGAATGGCAGGCGTTAGTAAATAGCAAAACACCGCTGGTGCAGTTCCGAGGACAATGGATGGAACTGGACAAAGACAAGATGCAGGAGATGTTGGAGTTTTGGAAAAAACATCGCCAAGAAAACCCCGATTTAAGCCTGATTGACTTTATGAAGTTGACGGCAGAAGGAGAAGCTAGTGAAGAGTTAGAGGTGGAGCGCGATCGGGCTTTATCGGATATGTTGGAGAAGCTGAACGATAAGAGTCGGTTAGAGTTAATTGCAGATCCAGCACAGTTTCATGGCAAGTTACGGGATTACCAAAAGCGCGGTGTTTCTTGGTTGAGTTATTTGGAAAGTTTGGGATTAAATGGCTGTCTTGCCGATGATATGGGTTTGGGTAAATCCGCGCAGGTAATTGCTCGATTATTGCAAGAGCGGGAAGTTTTATCTACTACAAAAGAGACCGAAAAAAATACCGAAAAAGCGATCGCACCTTCGGTTCTACCCACGCTGCTAATTGCGCCCACATCCGTAGTTGGTAACTGGCAAAAGGAAATGGAAAAATTTGCTCCAGAATTGCGATCGCTGATTCACCACGGCCCTCAACGTTTGCAAGATGCCAAAGCATTTAAAGCCGCCGTCCAAGGTTGCGATATGTTGATCACTTCCTTTACCTTGGCGCGCAAAGACGAGAAACTGTTGAGCAGCGTAGCGTGGCATCGCTTAGTAATTGATGAAGCGCAGAATATTAAAAATCCGAAAGCGGCGCAAACAAAGGCGATCTTAAAGTTGCCTGCTACCCATCGGTTGGCGCTGACTGGAACACCCGTGGAAAATCGATTGTTGGATTTATGGTCAATTTTTAATTTCCTCAATCCGGGCTATCTGGGCAAAGAGGCACAGTTTCGGAAGTTGTTTGAGATCCCGATTCAAAAAAATGGGAGTCGCACGCAATCGGCAGCGCTCAAAAAATTAGTGGAACCCTTTATTCTCCGACGCCTGAAAACCGATAAGTCAATTATTCAGGATCTCCCCGACAAAGTTGAGCAAAAGCTCTACTGCAATCTCACCCGCGAGCAAGCTTCGCTTTATGAAGCGATTGTGAAAGAGGTAGAACAAGAAATTGACGCGACGGAAGGGATGAAGCGCAAGGGGATGATTTTGGCAACACTGCTGAAGCTGAAGCAAATTTGTAACCATCCGCGCCAGTTTTTGCAAGATGAAAGTGAGTTTACACCAGAGCGATCGCACAAACTGGAACGGCTGATCGAGATGATTGAGGAAGTCAAAGCAGAAGGCGAAAGTTTATTGGTATTTACGCAGTTTACAGAACTGGGAAGCGCGTTGGAAAAATACATTAAACAAACGCTACATTACAACACTTACTACATCCACGGGGGAACCAGTCGCGAAAAACGGGAACGGATGATTTCAGAGTTTCAAGATCCAGAGTCTGAACCTTCGGTATTTATTCTGTCACTGAAGGCCGGCGGCGTGGGAATTACACTGACAAAAGCCAATCACGTCTTCCATTTCGATCGCTGGTGGAATCCGGCAGTGGAAGATCAGGCGACGGATCGGGCGTTTCGGATCGGACAGCAAAAAAATGTGTTTGTGCATAAGTTTGTGGCGATTGGCACTTTGGAAGAAAAGATTGACCAAATGATTGAAGACAAAAAGAAATTGGCAGGGTCAATTATTGGTGCTGATGAATCGTGGTTGACAGAGTTGGATAATGAGGCATTTAAGAAATTAATTAGGCTCAATAAAAATGCGGTTCTAGATTAGGAGAAGCCAAAAAATATGTCACAATTTACTCGGACTTGGTGGGGCAATAAATTTATCGATGCGTTAGAAAGATTTACAGATTCTGGGCGGCTCGGACGGGGACGTTCCTATGCACGGAATGACAAGGTAAAAAGCTTTAAGATTAATGATGGCTTAGTGATGGCAGAAGTAAGGGGCTCGGTTAATCCTTATTTTGGGGTTTATAAGGAGCCTCTGTACAAAACTAAAATTGAGTTTGAGCCGATTAGTCAGGCAAAGTGGAAAGTGGCGATCGCCCAAATGGCATCAAAAGCCAGCTTCATTTCTCGGCTGCTGCTCAACGAAATGCCCGACAATATTGAAAATGCTTTCTCACCCCTCGGATTGCACCTTTTACCCAGCAGCCGCGAGGACTTTAAAACTACTTGCTCTTGCCCAGACTATAGCAATCCCTGCAAACATATTGCCGGAGTTTATTATTTGGTGGCGGCCGAATTGGACAAAGATCCATTTTTACTGTTTGAATTACGGGGGCTTTCTAAGGAAGTGCTGCACCGCGAACTAGCAAAAACGCCTTTGGGAATGGCGCTTTCTGCCGAGTTAACGGCTGATGCAGCGGCCCCTGTGGCGGTGGATTCCTATTACACGCAGGCGATCGCCAGTGAGGCGCAAACAGTCAGCCTGAAAGAGTTTTGGCATGGTGCGAAGCGATTACCGCAGACGATTGAGGTGGCACCGCCAAGTGTCGTAAGTGCGATCGTGGTGAAGAAACAGGGAGATTTTCCACAGTTTTGGCACAAGGATGGTTCGTTTATTGAGGCGATGGAAGAGCTGTATTTGCGGGTGAAGAAAAATAAGTAGTTGGGTGGACAATTTTGCTGCCATACTCGATCGAGCTCTTGCAAAAACTTGAACTCGAAGACTTCATAGATTTGGTACAATAATCGTGCTCATCATATCAGCTTTATCAGCAACTAAAATCATAAGAACGGTATTTGATGATTTTAGACTATAATTAAAGTAGTGTGACTGTTAAAAAAGTAGACTTTTTAGTTACAGCAAGCTTTGGCAATTTCAAATTAGAATCTAGCATTAACTGATGTTACAAAGAGAAGAACTGTTAAAAGGCATCGAAAACCGCGAATGTGTGGCGCGAGTGATTGACTGCGCCGAACAAGCTATCAAAACTTGGGATGTTACTCTGACTGATTTTATGTCGCCTCCTGAATTGGCGGATGCTAAGGTTGTATTTAATCGTTTAAGCGATGTGGAGTTGGTGGCTTGGGGCGGGTATCCGCAGGCTGAAAGGCAAAGAATTGCGATCGCCCGATCGGAAATTGCGATCGACTCTGAAGCGGTTAGTATTGCTGCGGTGGAGATTGCTGGCAATTTCTTGTTCGACACCGCCAGTCACCGCGACTTTTTGGGGGCGATGTTGGGTACGGGAATTGTCCGGGAGAAAACTGGCGATGTGATTGTTTTGGGAGAACGCGGCGCGCAAGCCATTGTCATGCCGGAGATGGTAGAGTATTTGGAGATGAGTTTGCAGCAAGTGCGATCGGTGCCTGTGAAAACTCGGCGCATTGAGTTGAGCGAACTCAAAATTAGAGAACCCAAAAAGAAAGAAATGACAACCGTTGAAGCATCTATGAGATTGGATGCTGTCGCCTCGGCTGGATTCGCAATGTCTCGCAGCAAAATGGCCGATTTAATTGACAGCGGCGACGTGCGAGTTAACTGGAAAGACGTTACTCAAGCTAGTTATAATGTCAAGTCTGGAGATTTAATCGCTGTTACGGGCAAGGGAAGATTGGAAATTGGGGAAGTTGCTGTTACTAAAAAAGAACGCTACCGAGTCCAGTTAACTCGGTATTTGTAATTTATAGGTCAGAAACCGATTCTTTTCCGAGAATATGGATACACCGCCTAAAAACTGCGAAAAACTCGGTTTCTTTGGTTTCTGTGGTAGTCCTGGGCGCTTGGTAAAATTGGGGAAAATTCATTTGTTTGTGAGTGCGATTATTTGTCCGCGGGCTAGTTTGTTTGTCCGCGAGTCCGCCAGGGGTTGAAACCCCCGTCTCATAGCTAAAGTCGGTTGAAACCGACTGAAGAATGGTGACAAATATTTGATTGTTTATTTAATTTGTTTTTCAGTCCTCTTTGAGAGGACTTTCGCTATGAGACGGGGGTTGAAACCCCCGGCGGACTATTAGACCTCTTGCAAAAATAATTAGGACGGGCTCTCCGGCTCATCAATTGATGAAAAGGATTTTTGCAAGAGGACTATTCCTCTTTCGTCCGAAACACCTTTTCTACCGACTTAACCAACAGTTTTCGCGGCATCAATCGAGGCATATTTACTATTATTGGATTGGGAAATCCGCCAGTCACGACGTTAGACTCATTTTTGTCTAAAGCTTTGAGAGCATCTCGCACTACTTCCGCCGCAGGAACGAGTTTTTGCCCGCTGCTGGATGCCAGAGCTTTTGGAAATTCAGCTACTGCGAAAAAGTCGGATTCTGTCGGTCCTGGACAAAGACACAAAACGCGAATTCCTAAATCTTTATTCTCAGCCCAAAGTGCCTCGCTGAAACTCAGAACAAAGGCTTTACTTGCTGCGTAAATTGATAAGTACGGCATCGGTTGAAAAGCTGCGATGGAAGCAACATTGATGATACTTCCCGATTTTATTTCGCGCATTCCCTGCAAAAATAAGTGCGAAAGTTCAACTAATGCTACAATATTAAGTTGCACTATGGTTAGTTGTTTGCCAAGCGGGCGATCGGCAAAAGCACCGTAATCTCCAAAACCCGCATTGTTCACCAACAAATCCACCGTCCAACCTTTTTGAACAACGGTATCAAATACAGTAGTTCCAGCGCCCGGTGCGGTCAAATCTTGCACGATTACTTCTACCCGAACCTTGAATTGTTGTTGCAGTGTAGCAGCTAGCTGTTGCAATTTGTCTTCGGAACGAGCTACCAAGATTAGATTGTGCTGGCGTTTGGCTAATTCGGCGGCAAAGGCTGCACCAATTCCGCCAGAAGCACCGGTGATTAAAGCAGTCGGCATGAAATTAATTCGGATATTTGATGTGGGCTTTATATATTTTAACAATTATTTTGACTGGAAACCTGTAAAATAATTAAAAGGGAATAGGTGAGTTTTATGGCGCGTCTTACCGATCGAGCTTTTGAAATTTTGCGGGCCGAAGTATACAAGTGCGCGGCGGCTGATAGTCTAGCGGGTGATGTCTACCGACGGATGGTAATCAAGCGGTTGGAGAAGTTGCGATCGCAAAACGGCACTTTCGCATCAATAGAAGAAATCCGCGATACCTTCAAAGACGAATTTCCCCAATTCAGCGAAAAAGCTCTCAAAGCTGCCGTCAAAGCCAACCGCCCGCCCGGATTGTTCGGTAAAATTATCTGGATCGGCGGTTTTTTGGGCGCTGGGGCGGGGATAATTTGGCTGGTTAATTTGCCAATTCCCATAATTCGCAAGTCCGTAGCAAACACGTTTCCCATATTATTAATGCCGAGTTTTAGCAGCATGGATTACAATTACCGGCAGGCGATCGCCCTCGTGGAACAATCCGATCAACTGGTGAATAAAGCCACTGCTGTCGCTGATTTTGACTTGGGCGAAATTAAAGCAAAAGAAGCGCAAAAACACCTCGACGCCTTGCCAGTTTGGTTTTTGGGTTATTATCCACAAACCTACTGCTCTTTTTTCGGCTGCCGTTGGCGGTTTACAGTCGATGAATTTCAAGCCGCCCGCAAAAATGTCGGGCGGATGGATGCTCAGATTTTCCAGCAAAAAAATGCTTTTACTCAGTTAAATCAAGTCGAACAAACTCTTAACGCGGCGAAACAGCAGTATCAGCAAGCAAAAACTGCCGCAGACAGACAAAAAGCGAGTGGAAATTGGCAAAGTGCGATCGACCAACTCAATCAAATTCCCGCCGAAACCCTCGCGGGAAAAACCGCTAAGCAGAAACTCCAAGCAGCAGAAAGAGACTTTCAAGCAATGGGGGGCGTCGCCACCGGATCGGTGCGTGCGGACAACTTAATCGAAGCAGCAAAAGAATTTGCATTAACTGCCGCTGTAGCATCCCAGAAACCGCCTCATTCAGCAGAAAATTGGCAAAAAATCGCAGATTTATGGCAACAAGCTATTGAGAGGTTGAGCCTAATTGCCTTTGATAATCCGGGCTATCTTGATGCTCAAACAAAACTAGCTGAATATCAAAATAATTTAGGTACTACCAAGATTAGACTGAAAGATGAACAAGAATCAGTGGAAGCTTTTTATCAGGCTAAAAGCTTGTTTTCTAAATTCCAAACTAACCTAAATTCTATCAGTCAAAATCCAGGTTACGGTCTCGGTTACTTGCAGGAAATTATCAACCAATTAGAATCTGTAAAACCGGGAACAACTGTTTATCCAGAATCCCAAAAATGGCTGCAATCGGCTCGCAAGAAACAGCAAGAATGGCAAAAGAATTAAAGGTTTGGAATTGGGAATAGGGCATTGTTAGCTGTTGACTGTTGACTGTTGACTGTTGACTGTTAACTAATGACTAATGACTAATGACTAATGACTAATGACTACTGCCAACAACCAACTGCCAACTGCCAACTGACAACTGACAAATTACCAAGTCGGGTCAACATACAGATTAATTGTCACTTGCTTTTTCCCGGAAGGGATGCCGGAAATACAAGCACAAATCGTATCCCCGCCGTCAATTTCTACTTCGCAAGCGTGACAAGAACCCATGAGGCAGCCAGTAGGAATAGAAACCCCTGCACGTTTGGCTACATCTAATAAAAGCTCTCCCGGTGCAGCTTCAACTGTAACATTATCGGGTAAAAAACAAACTTTTGTCATTGAATTTTAACCTCAACTCTAACAAACAATAATCAACACTTAACAGTCAACAGTTAACAGTCAACAGTCAACAGTTAACTAATTAACCTAAAATATGCTTTATATCTAAATGCTTTTCCACTGTATCTGCTAGAGTCTCTAACAGAGCTTCTCGGTGTTCCCGGTAATTAGGAATACCTGTAGGCAAGGCGCGGAGTCCCCGCTGCTGCCGCAAGTGATTTAACCAAGCTCGCCGCCAAGCTCCGTTGTCAAAGATGCCGTGCAGGTATGTGCCCCAAACTGATTGAGAAGTGTTGACAATTCCTAAACTAGCATCGTCAAATAGCGGTTCAGTCAAATCTGACTCCAGCATTTGCGTTCTTCCTTGATGAATTTCGTAACCGGAAACTGGCAAACCCGGTTGAGGATAATTAGATGTTACGATCCGCTGGCGGGCAATTTTGTTGGGTGCGATCGCAGTTTTCAAAGGCAGCAATCCCAATCCTTGAAATTCTCCTTTTTCTCCCTCAAGGCCTTCTTTATCGGTGATACTTTCTCCCAGCATCTGAAAGCCGCCGCAAACTCCCATGACTGTACCGCCAGCTACTAAGTAATTTTGAATAGCTTTGGCCATACCAGTTTGGCGCAGCACCTGCAAATCGGAAATGGTAGTTTTAGATCCTGGTAAAATCACGGCGTCTGGATGGCCTAAATAATCTTTTGGGCTGACATATTTGACTGTGACGGTAGTTTCCGACTCTAGGGGGTCAAAGTCGGTAAAATTGGAAATTCGGGGCAAGCGGATGACGGAAATATTTAGGTCGGTTTGAGAATTGGGAGAACGCCGATCGAGCAAATCGAGAGAATCTTCTGAGGGAAACACTTCGTCTATCCAAGGAATCACCCCAACAACCGGGATTCCCGTCCTTTCTTCCAGCCAAGTCAGCCCCGGATCTAATATCGATTTTTGTCCTCGGAACTTATTAATAATGAATCCTTTAATTAAAGCCCGTTCGTCTGGATCGAGCAATTCCAAAGTACCAATAATGTGAGCAAAAGCGCCGCCGCGATCGATATCAACTACTAGCAAAGTCCGAGCATTTAAATGTTTTGCCACCCGCATATTTGTTAAATCGCGGTGTTTGAGATTAATCTCAGCAGGGCTGCCGGCTCCCTCGCAAACAACCATGTCAAATTCTTGTCCGAGAAATTCTAAAGATTCCCGAATAACTTGCCAGCCGAGATCGAAATACTGCTCGTAATATTGAGATGCTCGCACATTTGCGATCGCCCGGCCCTTGACAATCAATTGAGAAGTCATGTCTCCTTGCGGCTTGAGCAAAATCGGATTCATTTCTACCCAAGGTGCGACGCCCGCAGCCCAAGCTTGCACTGCTTGAGCGTAGCCAATCTCTCCGCCGCTGGCTGTGACATAGGAATTCAGTGCCATATTCTGACCTTTAAACGGAGTTACCCGCCAGCCGCGCCGAGAAAAGATTCGACACAACGCTGCAACCAGTAAAGATTTTCCTGCGTGAGATGTTGTTCCCACGACCATAATTGCTTTCATAATATTTAAGGCAGAAGGTATAGCAGAAGTCCGATGGAAGTTGGAAGTTCGGCAACGAGCAATGTACGGGATTTAACGAATGTAACAGAGGTCAATAAAAACATCAGAAGGAAGAACGAAAATGCTGTAACAGCAATAATATCTTCAGCTATCTATAGCAGTCCTAAATCAGTCGCAAAATGGATCGATATCAGAATCCTTGTAGTGCGAGCATCTTGCTCGCGTAGTATTTTTCAAATCATTTAGGATTGCTATAGAAGGTCCTAACCATCTTGTCGGTTGTTATGGAAGGAAGAAGTAAGAAGGTAGAAAGCAGAATCACAAAAATTCTGGTTTCTACCTTTTGCTTTTTGCCTCAAGATGAGGGCTTATCTTCGTCGGATACCTTCTCCGACTTGGATTCATCGGCCGGTTGAGCAGCTTCTACTAGCTCCGAAGTGGGGGGATTCGGGCGAATCAATTCCGGTTGTTCTCCCTCAGAAGATGGTTTTTTATCTGTGGATTCGATCGAGATCACTGATACTGAAACCGTTTCCACCTGCACGCTCAACCCAGGTTCTCCCGGTACTTGTATCTCTACAGGCTCTGCCACTTCCACCACAGTCATTTCTAGAGATACAGCAGGGGCTTGTGCTTCCGGTACGCTTGCTGCTGCTTCCGGTTCACTAACAGCAGTCGGCGGTGTCTGGATTTGGGCCGACGATCGATCGTCGTCGATCGAACTTTCCCCTATTTTGCCAGAACTAGCGGTTTCTGCCATCAACTCGGCCATTGCTTCAACATCGGTTGGAAACGGCACTCCTTGGCTGGTTTCAACAGCAGTGTTGCTGGTTTCGGCTGCCACTTCGGTGGCGGCCTCGGCTAATTCTGATTCGAGAATGGAGTCGATATCCGGTGCAGGAATTGCCGTTATTTTAGATTCAGGTGCGATCGACTCTCTCGTCGCTTTTGGTTTTGGCGTCTGGGGAGTTGCATCAGGCTTGTTTTTACCTGCACTCCGTCCCAACATACCGCCGAGACTATTTTTGAGATTCCCAAACAGACTTCCGAAACCCCCGGATTTTTTAGCTGTTTTGGCAGGAGTTGAGTTTGCCTCTGGGGCTGCTGTTGGTGTCGCCGTTGGGGCTGCCGAACTCGCAGCAGACTGGGACTCTTTAGCCATCGCCCTCCACATCTCGTCAAAATCATCCGCTTCTGGCTGCTGTTTGGCTTCTGGCTGAGCCTCTGGCTGAGCCTCTGCTGGCTCCACAGTTGCTGGGGCGGCAATTTCTGAAAATTCTAGAGGTAGAGGTAGAGGAGTGAAGCTGCTGGCTAATTCTGCTGGGGTTGGTGAAGTCTCAGCAGCAGGAGTTTCGACTGAAAAGACGGGTATTTCTGCAATTGCAGGTGCGCTGCTGTCGGGAATTTTCAAGTCAGGGGCGATCGAACTTTCGGCAATAGTTTGAGGTATTGGGGGAATCGCCGGCTGTCCCTCTACTTTGGCCTCGCCCCCGGTAACAGGTGCTGAAACAACATCCGCTTTCGGTTTGGGCGATCGAACAAACTTAGGTTTTTTCGCTGCGGGCTCTTTTTTCTTGGCAAACAAGCCCGCAAACGGCACGCCCGCCGCAGTCAAATTCGCCGGTCCAGGAATCGGCGTTTGCTGAGCAATTGGCGTCACCAGCCTGCGCAAAGTCAGAGTTTCCCAGGCGAACCAGCCCAACATAGCCACGCCCGCCATTTGACCCAGCAGGAGAGCACCGGTAATTCGCCCCGCACAAGCCCATAAAATTAACGCATAAAAAAGTCCTACCCCGCTCCAGGTAAAATCACTTTTGCGGTGAACTTCTGGAAAAAAGAACGCCGCCATGTAAATACTGAAGCTGCCTAGACCGACGGCCAACGCCAGAATGTATGCAAGCATCTTGTCGGTACCTCCGCTGTGTCAAATAACTTCTACGCGCTAATTCTACCTTTGAGAGAGACTCAACGGATTCTTTCTCAAGGACAATTCTCGATTTGTAGGGAAGTTCGGCAATGCGCCGTGAATCGGGATTTAACGGATTTAACGGATGTTGACGCCAGAAGTCAAGCGTAAAGATTTTCCCATTCTCCCCCACTCCCCCTATCCCCATCACCCCCTATCCCCATCACCCTCTCCTCAGTCGTGATACGTGTCACCTAACTATGCCCGTGCGATCGCACCAAGCGACTGAGGATGTTTATATCTTGTAGGTGTAAGAGGAATTATGCCCTAGGGCATATGTATTGGAGACAGTGCCATGTTTGAAAAACTGTTGTTATCGGCCGCCTTAACCTTATCGCTTCATATATTTGCCGGAGTCAGCACTTCCGCGCCGTTACCGAAAAATTTGGTATTGCGATCGAGCGATCGCCCTACTCAAACCGTGAAACTTCCCCTCGTTGCAGTACCTGTGGACCTCAAGCCGAACCTCGAATCCTAATGATGCGTGCAAGTGCGATCGAACTTAGGCAGACCCTCTCTATAATATTTTTTTCGAGGTGTTCTCTTTTCTATTTGACCGTTCACAACTCATCAGTTTGTAGTGAGGACTGAATTTCTCATTAATATCAGCCAATAAGGACTAAAGTCCAATGGCACTGAAAAAGTCTCAATCACCTAGCCTGTTTACTTTTTAAGATAGAGCGAGGTTCCTGCATTCGAGGATACGGCTTCGGTCTGCATTTCAAAACTCTAGGTTCGGAACGATCGGGTCGCATCGTGAGTAAATTAGTTGCCACCTGTTCCAACAGCAATTGATGCCATTGTCGCTGTTGGCGTTTTCCTGTAGTTGCCAACAGCGTCAAGAACTGATTAAAGTGCTGCCGAGTCGATTGGAATGAGAGTTGAAAAGTTGTATATTCTGACGAAGATGCCGCTTGCCACATTATGGTACGCAATAAAGTGTAAGCCAATAAGTGTGTCCAGATATCTTTTCTTACCATTGCCGGAGTTTTAGCTGTTAACATCTCCATTTTTAAGGTTGTTTTGAGATAGCGTAAATTGACTTCAGCGGCTAACCAGCGAAGTCCATATAGCCGAGTTAATTGTTGAACATTGTATTGTTTGGCATCCATCAATGTTGTGACTACAATAATACGTTCGTCTCGAAAGCCACGGCGTTGAATACGCAAGCAGACTTCCCGAACGATGAAATTAGAGGGTAATGCCTCAAATTCCTCATTACTCATGTGTTTCGGACACTGTTGAGGCTTATCCCAGACAACTTGATGGTCGCCAATTCCCAACTTCTTTCCCCGTCGAAAGTCCGTCTTACGGAGATGATTTTTCCGAAAAACAGCGTTCGCTCCCTGCTGTTTTACCAAAACTAAATCGACATAATTGCCATAAGCTCGATCCGCTAAGATTACATCGTTGGGGAGTAAATTTGCATACAGCAAACGGCTCATCACAATTTCACTCGTCGCCAACGAAGCAATACCAGCCGATACCACTGCTCCTGTCAGCAGTGAAAACAGCACTACCATTTTCGCGATCGTCCATCCACACCCAGTTTTTTGATTGCTGTGTTGCGGATACTCGGCTTGATTGGCGGCAGTATCACTCATTAACACCGTTGTCCCATCTAGTACCCGCACCCGCAATCCACACCATTGTTTTTCTGTTGGAACTTGCTTTTCTAGAGCTTCTGCGACTATAGGTACTAACTGTTGGACGAGTCTTTCGGGTAGTCGTTGACGAGCTTTACTGTAAGCCCCTGTGTCTGAGGAAGGAGGCTTGACTCCGGCACCACTGGGCCAGGTACTCATCCGCTTCACTGCTTGAGAGAGACTTTTGTCTGGATCTAGTACCTGCGATACCATCGCCCATAAGGTCACTATCGGTGTGTAGACACTGCTGTAATACCTCACGTTCTCGTTAGCCAACAGCTCAAGGACTTGAGAGTCTGGTAGCAGTTCTCTCCAGGGTAAGGCGACACTCTGTAAAAATTGTTGCTTGAGAATGGACGCACGATTTGGCATACTAGAGGGAGATATTTTGGTTTGTAAGGCAATTATCTATGTAGATATTGCCTTACAGATTTTTTTTTGCTCACTTTTTCAGTGCCATTGGACTAAAGTCCTTACTACAAACCGTAGGTCAATAAAGAGTAGCAGAGCGAACATTAATTCCTATAACATACTAGACAAATCTCAACATCAGGTTGTCTAGTAAAGACATTTAAACCTTAAAAAACTTGGGGAACCTTGAGTAAAGGATCGAAATAGATATATAATCGTCAAATTGAGTTCAAAGCTAATCAGCACATTGACTATTAAATCAAGGAGAGTAAAAATGGGACTTAGCGATATTCTATTGAATGAAAACACCAGAGAAACTTTTGTTGATGATTGTGTAAAGTTGATAGACAAACAAGTTGCTTCAGCGCCGGGATTGGGCGGTCTTGCTCTTAAAGCTGCCTACTCTACTGTCAAGGGGATACGGGCTGACTATTGCGCCGAAGTCGTCGATCAACTTTTGCCAGAAATCTCGATCGCACTCGATCCGATTTGGACTGAAGCAGTAAACAATGGCAACCCAGTCGAATATCTGGCCCAAAGAAAAGCTCAAGTAGCAGACGAATTGCTTCAAATCAGCGATAAAAAAGCCGAGAACAGCACAAGAGGGGTTGTTAGAGGCGCCTATGCCAAACTCCGCCCCTCAGCTAAGAATTACGTGGAAAACGGAGTACCGGATTTAGCCGAAATTATTAATAAATATAATAGTGCCGCCTGATAAGTGAGCAACGGCTAAAAAAACAGAATACCCAGATACCCGACTTCTTCAAGAAGTCGGGTATCTAAAAGAAGACTTATTCGTAAGTTTGTAATTAGGAGAGAGAGTCCGAATTTTATGGTTATCCATTACCAATTATCCATTGATTCGCAGCCAATATTTTTAACATCGCCTGTCCGGTAATTCCCAACCCCAATAACATTACAAACATCGCACTAATCGCAGGCAGAAATTTGACTGCTGTTATCTGTTTTGGCAGTTTGTTAAAATTACGTTTGGCATAAACTAAGATTAATCCGATCGCACTCAGCACCAAAGCCAATCCCAAACTAAATGCTACCACTAGCGCCATTCCCAAACCAACATTGCCCAAAGCAGACGCACTCAACAGCATCACCAAAGCGGAAGGACAAGGCAACAAACCGCCAGAAATTCCCAACGCCAATAAGCTTTTCCAAGTAATGGGAGAACCGTCCGCACCGGGCGGTAAATGCGAGTGAAGGCGGCCGTCTCCGTGATGGTGGTAGTGGTGAGATATATCTGGTTTTACAGGTTTAAATTCTCTCTCCCAACTTCCTCTATTTAAAAGGTTTACTGGTTCCTCACGGTTGGTAGTAAGGAGTTTCGTCCTTAAAAACCAATTTTTATTAATAATTTTAGTCTTGATTTTTTTGAGAACTTCAGTCCTCACTACCAACTTAGTTTTGAGTTTTTCTAAGAGTAAGTTAAGCCCGATGAAGGCTACTAATAAACCCGAGATTAAACTCAGCCAAGGATCTAATTTTTCGGGATCGATTAAGTTAGAAGCAAACAAAGTAATTCCGCCCACAGCAAACACGCCAGCAGTGTGAGTAATTGTAGTCGTCGCTGCTAGAAATAAAGCGTGTACCGGAGTAGCCCGCGCACCCACTAAATAAGCGCCGACTATGGTTTTTCCGTGTCCGGGCGACATCGCGTGCACGCATCCCCAAGCAAATGCTCCCGCTACTGCTAGCAGCAAACTCCAACCAGAATCCCAGATAGATTCATTTCCGGCTAACAAAAACTCCCGGTTTTGCGCCGTAAACACAAAGCTTTTTACAGCACCCGCTTGCACGATCGTAGCTTGACAGCTAGCTGTCACCAATCCGGGCAAAAACAGATTGTAATTAATCCGCAATTTATCGGGTTTTGAGATGGAAATTGCATCAGGTAAACCGGGGTTTTTATTTTGAGAAGGTGCGGGCCAGGTGTAGTTTAAGATTAAGGTGCTGTGGGTATTCGGCTGCTGGATTAAGCTGGCGGTTTTAGCTGCTATTTCTAGCGGTGTTACTGCTACGCTTCCTTGAATGTTGCTGCTGTTGGTGATGCGAATTTGTTTGCTGAAAAACTTTTCTAGCTGTGTTTGGTGGCTGCGAACTTCAGCGGGTTGTAGCTGGCTGTCTCGATTGTCGTCGGCGAAGTTGGTCAAGCCTGTTGGGAAGGTTAATGTTACTTCGGTTTGCAAATCGTTGACTATTATTTCTGCTACGGATAAGTCTGACCAGTGCGAGTAAACTGGTCTGGTTGAGGTTGTTAGTAATAATGAAATTGTTAGGAAAAATAGGAGAAATAATTTTGAAATTCGGTTCAATTTGTACTGCATAAATACCTGTTTTTTTAGTGATTTTAGGATGAATTATTTGTTTTTGTTGTGATTTTTCCGGCGCGCTTACCCGCAAGTCCGCCGGGGATTGAAATCCCCGTCTCATAGCGAAAGTCGGTTGAAACCGACTACAAGATTTTCTACTTTTTAGTGAAATCTTTTAGTCCTATGCAAGAGGACTTAAGCTTTTAGCCAGGGGTTGAAACCCCTAGCGGATTGACGGAATGGCGAACTTGGCCGAATGGCTGCTATTAGCTAATCTCAAAATTCATAACTTCCCAAACCCAATGCTTGGCGAGATCGATCGTCAAAACTCGGGTCAATTTCCTTGGACTTTTGAAAATAAGCGCGAGATTCAGTATCCTTACCTAAAGTACGGGCGATCACACCAGCCCGGTAAAACATCCCCGCATCTCGAATGCCCGATCGCACTATTTCGGCCATCACTCGATCGGCCTTTTGCCATTCCCCAGCACTCGAAAGCGCCCAGGCTAAAGTATCCAACGTCACAGCATCCCTGCGAATTTTCACCTCATCCTGCATTAACGCCAGCGCTTCAGCAACATCCTGCGATCGCCCTTTTTCCAGCAGCAAACTCGCCAAGTCGCGCCGGTGGCCAAAACCGCCAGAAACCTGTTCCTGTCGCAGCCCAGCTTCTGCTTTGTCGCGAAGTCGCCGGGATTCGATCGCATCTCCCTCTAACTCTTTAACTCTCGCCATACCGCGATTGACAGTGCGATCGAACACAGTCGCAACCGGGCCCGAATACGCAGAAACCTTGCTGTAATAGCCTTCCGCCTCCCGATAATTGCCCTGGCGCGTCTCCAAATCCGCCAAATAAATCAGCGCCAGCGGGTATCGCGGCACCAACCGCAGCGCCTCCAAAAACAGCGCTTTCGCCTGCACAAACTGCCCCCGACGCGCGTAAAATCGACCCAAGAGCGATCGGGCCCGCGCCGAACCCGCAACCTCTCCCGGTTCCTCCGCCGCCATTGCTTGGCGGTAATCCTGCAAAACCTCAGCATCTCGGCCCTGAGACTCTCTCACTAAAGCTCTCAAAGTGAGAGAACCCAAGTTGGGAATCCGGTTAACTAAGGCTTCTGCGGCTGCATTTGCCTCGCTCACTTTACCCGTCGCTAAGTGAGATGTAACTGAAAGGGCGATCGCATCTTCATTATCAGAACCCACTTGTTTAGCAAAGCGCAAAGCAGTAACAAAATCGTGTCTGGCCTCGGCAATTCGAGCTAAAACTAACAGCGCACCTTTGTTGTCAAAAGGCAAATCGGCGATCGATCTTTGAGCCGCCTGTTCTGCCAACAAAAACCAACCGCCCTCACCAGTTGCGCGAGCCATTTTCAAATAAACTCCTGCCAATGCAGCCCGGTTCAAACCGCTGCGGGAATCAACAGCCAATCGCTGCTGGTAAAAAGCAATCTCTTGCTGAATTGCTTCCTTTTGATTGGGATTATTTCTCAAACTTTCCGAAAAATGATAGCGGTAATTAGCATCGAGATTTTCGGGACTTTTGCTAGAAAAATTATCGAAAATAAAACGCAAATTAGGAGGTAAATTCACTACTACCATCCCAACTAAAGGAACTACTATCAGCAGCCACCACGACAAAATATCCGATTTTATTTCCTGTTTAGTTTTAGTTTTCATACATCCGCGTTAATCAGCGTTCATCTGCGGTTAAAAAAAGCATTTTCTATCTGTCATTAGCCAATAACCAATGACTAATGACTAATGACTGATGACTAATTACTAATTAGGCAAAGCCAAATAAGGAAAATTCGGTTCTAAAGGTTTGTGTCCCTGAGCCGGATTTCCCGGAGTTCCGTTATATGAAACGTTATCGCCAACCGGAGAACCCACCAAAGCTCCCAGAGTGATATCAATAACGTCGTCCATCAGCATACGACCTCCGATCAAGCTTCCTTGAGCATTTGTAGCGCTAGCGTAGCCGCTGGTTTTTGTGGTATCGATCCGCATGACATCCGGTAAGAAAGCTCCGGCGATCGCATTTGGATCGACATTATCCCGACCGTCCAAAAGATCGACAGCATTCAGAGTAGCAACAGCTTCCTGCCGCACCGGAGCAGCAGCAGCGCTCAAATCCAATCTCGGAGGAATATTATTAAATGCCTCCAGATAAGCGGGAGAAACTATCAAACCTTCATTAATTGCAGGTCTTGCCAAACGCTCGAATTGTTTGAAACCGCCAACTCCATCCCGGATCGAAACTGTTGACCAAACATCAAAAGTATTCGCCCCAGTTCCTGCTTGCAAAAACGCTTTCGGAACGCGCACGGCAATTGTATTGACGTTGTAACCTTTAGTAAAGTCCACTGCTTGATTCGGTTGTTTAAAAGCAGTGCGCGGCCCCGTTCCCAAAGCTGCGGCGCGAACTCGGAAAAATTGTTCCACATCGAAGAAAAACGGGTCTTCCCGCAAACCGGCAAATACAGTCAAGTTAGAACCGCCCACAGGTACTGTATTCAAAGCAGCATTAGAATTCAGCGGAGTTGTGGCAATAAGCCCGCCGTTAACTGTAGTCTTAGTAGTTGTCTCCGAGCCGCCGCGAACAACAGTTACAGCCACTGCTTGCATACCTGTATTGTTAGGCGGACTGAAGGCAAACCGCAAGATAATATCGGCGCGTCCAGTAGGTGTAGAATTCACGTCACCTACCTGGGTGATGTGAAATTGGTAGAGGGCTGTAGTGCTGAAATAATATTGATAGCGGGCTACAGACCTGGGATTTGAATTCATGGTAAATACTAAATCCCCGTCCGCAGCACCTGAGTTTTGGTCTTTTTCGCGATATACGTACAGGTCAGTTAAATTGACAGCGCGACCTTTGATATCTACTTCGCCGTCGTCGTGGTCGGAAGCGACAATTATCCCTGGAGTTAATAGAGCAATTAGAGCTACTTCAATAGCTAGTATGGTTCGGCGAATTTTTTTTGCGATCTTCACAGTTAGCACCTTTATTTCAATGAGATTTTTGCACAAATCAATGGTTAATAACCCGCATTCGCGGGTTTTACTTTTGTAGCAACAGGTTGAAATCTGTCAACCTGTCGGGCTTTTGCGCTATTGCTGAGCCTTCTCCTATTGGTGGTATACGAAGGTTTGGCAATTTTGGATCTGTGCTTCAAGATTAATTTATGTGAAAAAGGGTGTTATTGAGGATTTACTCGTGCCCGAACTATGCTTGGGAATTCCTGCTCGGAGACAGATCCTCTCTCGATCTAGTGGAGCCAGAGCCTCGCTTGTATGGGTTCCCAGGCTCTTCTTGGGAGCGAGCGAACAGAGCTTAGGAACGAGTGAATGGCACGGTTTTGACCGAAAGCATCCAGGATACAAGCCCCCGGATTCATCCGTGGAGAAATAAAAAACCTGTATCCGATAAACAAGCCTCCGAATTGATCCGTGGGGTCAATGCTTCAACTCTAAAATCTAAAATCTAAAATCTAAAATCTAAAATCGATTGACTGTTCAGGCTCAGGGCATTTCTTCGTTCTGCATAAAGCGGATTGCTAAGTGTCAAAAAAATTACTAATCAGGTGGTAAAATTCAAGATAACTTGGGATTTTTTAAATTCAAAGCACGAGAAAATTAGCCCGAAAAGGCATACTCCAGCTTGTACCCCCAACTTCAAACTTACAATTATGTTCTGTAGTGATATACGCCGAATTTTTAATTTTGGATCTGTGCCTTCAAAACAAAAATTTTTCGGTACACTGAGATGACAGGCCAGAAGTCAAGCGATGAATCGCTGCTCTTAGTGCAGATTGCCCGGAAAGACCAAACGGCATTAGCTAAACTTTACGATCGCTACGGTCGTCCCAGTTACGCTCTCGCTTACAAAATTTTGGGTTCGGTAGAAGAAGCTGAAGAAGTTGTACTCGATGTTTTTTCCCAAATTTGGCAAAAAGCAGCAACTTACGATCCTGCTCGCAGTCGAGCAGATACCTGGTTGTTCATGCTTACCCGCAGTCGTTCCCTCGATCGCCTGCGAGCTGTGCAGCGAACATTCCGGGCGGCTCAAGCTTGTCTGGAAGATGCTAAAGTACACATCTCTAGCGTTGCAGAACCGATGGAAGATGCAATGTTTAAAGAACGCAGCGAACAAGTCAAAGCAGCCCTCGAAAAACTGCCAAAGGAACAGCGACAGGCGATCGAACTCGCCTACTACCAAGGATTGACTTGCGCGGCAATCGCGGCTAAAATCGGTATCCCGACAGGCACAATCAAAACCCGAATTCGCTTGGGCCTTTCCAAATTGCGCCAAACTTTGAGCGAAGAAATTTAGAGTGTAAAAAAACAAAATTTAAATTGTTTAACATCAATCTAAGATTATTGCATCTCTAATCTTCCATCTTGAGTGGGATGGCAGCAGACCAATCTCAAATTGAAAATCAACTTAGGCTTAATTACAATTAATGCCGGCAAACAGATGGAAATGATGCCAGACGAGGAGTTTAATATCCTTGCAGCCCTTCAAGCTCTCGATACGCTCGACGAGTCAGAAAGTCGCGCACTTACAGAGAAATTGAAAGAATCCGCAGAACTTACAAGTGAATTAGCTGCTTTGGAATCAACAATTGCCGCGATCGCCTACACAGCCCCCCCAGTTCCCGTCGCCCCCGACCTCAAAAACCGCCTGTTTCAGCGCATAGCCGAACTGCCGCCAACGGCAGAATCAGTCAATTCAAAGGCAATTGTTACCTCCCCAACAGATAACAATACTCCATCTTTAATCGTGCGCTCCAACGATGTAAAATGGAAATCTTATGGAGTTCCGGGAGTCTCGTTCGGCAAGCTTTACATTGACAAAAAAAAGCGCGAAATTACCTGCTTGATGCGACTAGAACCTGGAGCAACATTTCCCCTGCACCGACACGCTGCCTCGGAGGAAGTGTTTGTATTAGAAGGAGACTTAATTGTAGAAGGGAAAATTTGCCATCAAGGCGATTACATTCGATCGGTTCCCGGTTCCATACATTCCTCCCTCACACGAGGGGGATGTTTGCTATTAATGAAAACTTCCACAGACAACGAAATGCTTATCTGATATTATGTTTGTTGAATTGCCGACAGCTTGGAGGGCGGGTTTATGTAGATTTTTAGTGATAATTATAGATTGTTGGTGAAACCCGCCCCTACAATTATTTCGGTTAATTTACCGGACACGCTCTGACTCAATAACACCGCTTTTATCCGCATTCTGCGGTTAAAAATCCCAACTATATCACGTAATTCCAATGCTAAAATACTCGCGTATAACTGCTGTTTTGTCCGCCCTTATTATTATACAATTTGTACCGCTCGACAAAAGCGCGATCGCCCAAGAACGCGAAGGATGTTTTCTGGTCAACTCAGCAGGAGAAGTAATTAACTTAAATCTGTTGTGTTCGCCTCAAGAATCCGATATTAAGCTGACAGGAAACGATGGGAAATTTATAGAAGACTACAAACGCTTAGCAAAAAGCTACTCCCCAGAAGCAACGGACAATTTATTGCAAGCAATTCAAAGAACTCCCGGTCAAAAAATTGCGGCTGCTAAAAGAATGTGCGCGGAAGCAAAATCTGGACTTTCTCTCCCGGAAGTTAAATTAAGGGCGATCGGGCAAGCTGCAAGTATCGAAAATCCAACTGCCAAAGAAAGCTTTCTCGCCGATGCCGATATTGTTACCACTCTTGCCGCCAATCATTATTGCCCGGAATTAGCCAGTAAGTAATACCATGAAATCTGTAGGGACACGGTAAGGCAGCATCTCAGTTTTGATTTTACTCTCCGTGCGATCGTCCCCCTCGCACTCCTAAAAAACCCTTTTTACAAAACTGAGATGATCCCCACGGTAATGCCGCGTCTTTACTTGCAGTTAAAATATTAATTGTCCTTTTGTCGCGCAACGATCCATGAAATTACCGGACATGAGATGAAACATTTAAAATCAAGTTCCGCCGACTTACGGGATTTATTCAAAGACAGCATTACAGTTAAATATCTCGCGGAACCGCTGAAATCTGTCCCCGCTTGCGAAGAAGCAGCCAAATTGCGATCGTGGATGGAGGCCCGCGATTTTGACGTGCTCGGTATCGAAGAAAACGGCACGGTTTGCGGCTATGTAGAACGATCGCACTTAATTACAGGCAAGTGCAGCGACTACCAGCAAATTTTCCACCCCTCTGAATTAATCGCCGCCGCCACTCCGCTGATGGAATTGCTGCCGCTGCTGCGAGAAAAACCGAGATTATTTGTATTGGAAAGCAACAGGATCAACGGTATCGTTACCTGCGGCGATTTGCAAAAAGCACCGGTGCGGATGCTGCTGTTTGGATTGGTGACGCTTTTGGAAATGAATTTATTGCGGATTGTGCGGATCTACTTTCCCCAAGATTCTTGGCAGAAATTGCTTAAGGGCGATCGTATCTTAGCCGCAAAACACCTGTGGGAATTGGGGCGATCGCGAAATGAAGCAATTGACTTAATCGATTACCTGCAATTCTGCGACAAGCGAGATTTAATTCTGACGAATGCCGAAATAGTCGATCGGCTGGGGCTCAAATCCAAACGCTACGGGGAGCGTTTTTTAAAGTCAGCAGAAGCATTGAGAAACAAATTAGCTCATGCTCAAGATTTAATCAACGGTTCTTCTTGGCCGGAAGTAATTTTTCTCGCTCAGGAAATAGAAGCGCTTTTGCAGCGCTGCGAAGAGATTGAAATTGCCGCACCCACTGCATTAGATAGCATTTAATGGGTAATATCAATTCCGTTAGCATCGGAATGATATAAACGGAGGACACGGCACTGCCGTGTCCCTACCGCGATCAATTGTAGGGACACGGCAGTGCCGTGTCCTCTATATCATTTAGTTTTTAATTTTGAGTTTCCTGTTAGTATACTGAGGAACCCATCCTCGAGCAGTGGTGTAATACTGCACGGCTTTCAAGTACAGCGACGGAGTGAGATAAAACCAATGTTCGGTATTTGCGGGTACTTTAATGTATTCTTCAGCTTGCAGCATTAATTGTACCTGAGCTCCGTTAGAATACACAAACCCAAAAACACATTCCCCAGCTAAAATGTGAAGAACTTCTGCATCTGTGTGCGTGTGAGTGCGATCGCTTTGAGTCATCAGCGCGTAAATCTGCTGCGAACCGGCGTGCAGCACTTTTAAGTCGCACCACTGACATCCGCTTGCACGCTTGAAGTATTCAAACTCGGTTTTAAATGCTGCAAGTATCTGCTGTTTTTCCGTTACATTGAGAATGTCTTGGACTAGCAGTTCTTGAACCGCAGGATTTGCGTTCGTTGGCAGACGATCCATCTCAATATCTAAAACAGCCAGTTGGCTAGCGATCGCCTTGAGTTCCGTATATGTCCTACCGTCTTCTAGTTGCAGAACAGCCATATTACACCACCTATTTATTGGCTTTGATGAAGATAATTTAGTTTCGAGTTTTAAGCTGCTGTTTTAAGCTTCCGTCAAAAACTAAACTTTTGGTTATTTTCAATAATAGCCGATCGCTAAAATGCGAGATATACCTTCACAATCATCAAAGAATTACCACACATGAGATAATTTATTGGGTTTTTTAAGTTTTATTTCTAGTTCTCAGGGTCGGGCTGGGAATGCAGATCCATAGGCTCTGCTTATTTTTTATGGTTCGATGTTTAAAGGGGCGATCGGCAGAACACCGCCTACAGCATGAAAAGACAGAAACACAGGCTCAATCTATAAAATTCCCGTCAGATTAGCTTACAATAGAAGACTAAAGCTCAAAATTACGGCGCAGCCTAATTGCTGCTACTTTTATGCCTCTACCTATAGTTGCTATTATTGGACGCCCCAATGTAGGCAAATCGACGATCGTCAACCGTTTAGCCAACACCCAAGACGCGATCGTCCACGACGAACCGGGAATCACGCGCGATCGCACGTACAGACCAGCATACTGGGCAGATCGGGAATATCAAGTCGTAGACACCGGCGGGCTAGTATTCGACGACGACACCGAATTTCTGCCTTTAATTCGCGAACAAGCACTGGCGGCCCTGGCAGAAGCCAGCGCAGCCATTTTCGTAGTAGACGGACAAACCGGGCTCACCGGCGGCGACGAATCGATCGCATCTTGGCTGAGACTGCAAAAAGTCCCCGTCATTCTCGCCGTCAACAAGTGCGAATCGGAAAATACAGGGCTTACCCAAGCAGCAGACTTTTGGCAATTGGGAATGGGAGAACCTTACCCAATTTCTGGCATTCACGGGAACGGCACCGGCGAATTGCTCGACAAATTAATTACTCACCTTCCCACAGAAGCACTACCCGAAGTAGACGAAATTAAAGTAGCAATTATCGGTCGTCCCAATGTCGGGAAATCGAGTTTGTTAAACGCATTTCTCGGAGAAAACCGCGCCATAGTCAGCCCGATTTCCGGCACTACCCGCGATGCGATCGACACCTTAGTAGAACGCAACGGTCAAACCTACCGCCTGATCGACACAGCCGGAATCCGCAAAAAGAAAAACGTCGAATACGGCGCAGAATTTTTCGGCATCAACCGCGCTTTCAAAGCCATCCGCCGCGCCAACGTAATACTGTTAGTAATTGATGCAATTGACGGCGTTACAGATCAAGACCAAAAATTAGCCGATCGCATCAGCCAAGAAGGTCGAGCCTGCATCATAGTCGTCAACAAATGGGACGCTGTAGAAAAAGACTCCGACACCATCTACGAGTACGAAAGAGAAGTAAGAACCCGACTTTATTTCCTCGACTGGGCAGAAATGATTTTTGTGAGCGCCATGAGCGGACAGCGAGTTGAAAAAATCATTGAATTAGTAGACAAAGCCTCCGACGAACACAAGCGCCGCGTCGCCACCGCCGTCATTAACGAAGTAATAGAAGAAGCCACAAGCTGGCACTCAGCCCCTGTCACCCGCCAAGGAAAACAAGGCAAAATCTATTACGGTACTCAAGTGCGATCGCAGCCGCCGACAATCGCCCTATTCGTCAACGATCCCAAACGCTTTACCGAAAATTACCGCCGCTACATGGAAAGCCAATTCCGCAAACACCTAGGCTTTACCGGCACACCAATGCGCTTACTTTGGAGAGGCAAAAAAGTTCGGGAATCCGAACAAAGCAGCACAAACAGAGCATTGCGTGTCAAGTGATTTTCGATTTTCGATTTTGGATTTTAGATTGAAGAAAAGACGCTGTTAGATGATAAAATTGATGGCCAATTACAGCTAAATTTTTCATCTAAAATCTAAATATCGGATGAACGAACAAGAGTTTAAACAAAGAACGAAGCAGCTAGCATAGAGAGTGATTAAGTTAGTAAGTTCACTGCCAAAAAATACCGTTTCTGAGGTAATTGGCAAGCAGTTAATTCGTTCAGGAACTTCTGTCGGGGCTAACTATCGAGCCGCTTGTCGCGCTAGATCGACAGCAGACTTAATTGCCAAACTCAGAATAGTGGAAGAAGAAGCGGATGAATGTTTGTACTGGATGGAGTTGATAGTTGAAGCTGAATTAGTAGATACCACTAATTTGAGGAGTATCATGTCAGAAACGAATGAAATTTTAGCGATGACAGTTGCCTTCATCAAAACTTTAATTGCTAAAAACCCAACAGCCAATCGCAAATAAAAAAATCTAAAATCCCACAAAAATTGCCAAGCTAAAATCAAACAATCCCAACCAAAAATCAAAAAATTCCAAATCAAACAATCAAAAAATTCCAAATCAAGCAATCCCAATCAAACAATCAAGCAAACCCCAATCAAACAATCAAACAATCGCCAATCAAACAATCAAATAATCCCCAATCAAACAATCTAAAATCTAAAATCTAAAATCTAAAATCGCAAGATGGACTTACTTAGATCGCTCCCCATAGGATTGTACCTAGAACAACCCGTAACCTGGCTCCACCGTCTCGACTCCCGCGTAAAATTAGCTTGGTTGATGACATTTCTGATCGCGCCAATACTCGCCAATCCCATCTGGCGGTTGATGCTAGTCGGAATGTTAATTATCCTGACACTAACAGCATCAATTCCCCTGCGCGTGTGGAAACAGCAAATGGGAGTGCTGCTGCTATTCTGCATTTTAGTATTTTGCCTCAGCGCGATCGCCCCCGACGCACTCCCCTCAGAACACCAGCCCCGCATCCCCGCCGACGAATTAACCTTTTCCCAACAGCCCGCCACCCTTCCCGAACCAGCCCCCAAAAAACCCTGGTACAAACCTTTTAACTTAGGCTCAAACTCCCCAATCCAAAATCCCAAATCCCAAATCCAAAATTCCCTTCCCCAACCCACAAAATACAGTTACGTTTTATTCAAAGGCGGCCCGATTAAAATCACCCGCAAATCCCTAGATTTAGGTATCAACGTCAGCACCCTATTTTTTACAGTAATTTACAGTACCAACCTCTACCTCCTTACCACAGCCAGCGAAGAAATCACCAGCGCGATCGAAAACTTAATGCAGCCTCTGCGCCGCTTGAACTGGCCTATTACCGAAATAGCATTAACATTAACTTTATCTTTGCGGTTCATTCCCCTAGTATTGGAAGAAGTACAAAATTTAGTGCGATCGGTCAGTACCAGAGCCATCAACTGGAAAAAACTCGGATTTCGCCGCACCGCTCAAGTTTGGTTGATGATAGCCGAGCGGCTGTTAGAAAACTTGCTTTTGCGAGCTGAACAAATAGCCAGCGCAATGAAAGTTCGCGGCTTCACCAGTCCCGATCGACACCGCGTAGAATGGCACCAGTTGCACTTCAAAATCCGAGACTGGATAGCCCTCGGCTGCTTGCTCGTCCTCTGGAGCGCCCGCTTGGTTTGGGGTTGGGACAGTTAAGATTTTAGATTTTAGATTTTAGATTTTAGATTGAATAATAGTGAAGAATTGGGAATGAGGGAGGAAGCTCGTGGTTTGGAGCACAGGCTTACCTTTGAGTAAGTTTTGTCTGGTACGCGACAGTCCTGCTAAAGTAATGGAGACAAATATTTAGAGATCCAAGACCTTGAACATCTATCTCGGGACAGATATCGTATATGTTCCCCGCATTCAAGCCGCATTAGACCGCTTTGGCGATCGCTTCCTCGAAAAAGTTTACACGCCCGCCGAACAAAGGGATTGCGGGCAACTAAATTCTCAACACAGCAGCATTAAAGGTAAAATGAATCGAGTTTCCTGCAACCAACTAGCGGGGCGCTGGGCAGCAAAAGAAGCCGTTGTCAAAGCCCTGGGCACGGGATGGCGGGGAATACGGTATGCAGATGTGGAAATTCGGCGCTCCGAAAACGGTGCTCCAAACGTGCAACTGCACCGAACAGCAGCAGCACGAGCCTCTGTTTGGGGAAATTGCCAGTGGCAATTAAGCCTCAGCCACGACGGAGACTATTGCACGGCTACGGCGATCGCCCTTTGCACCCCGCCTGAGAACAACCCCGTCCCACAAACACCGAAACTAAAACCTAAAATCTAAATCTTTAATCTAAAATTGACCGACTATAAACTTGAATGACTACCGAAACTTACCTGAATCATCCCAACTTTGGCCTCCTCTTCAGGGTATCCAAGGTTGAAGACAGCCAAGAATTATTTACCACCCTATACGCCCAGCGCCTATTTTTTTTGGTAACAAACGGCCCTGGCGGGCTGAGATTTGAACCCATCAGTCGCTCCGACGCTCGCCTTATGCTCGAAATTCGCCTGCGAACCCTCCGTCGCAGCGGTCAATATCAGGAGTACGACCAATTGCAGGCGATTCACAAGCGCACGTTTCTATAGCAAAAATCGGTAATTGGTAACTTGGTAATTGGTAACTGTCTCAATTTTCCTTCCCTCCAGTCAAGAGCGTTCAGCACCCATGACCATTGCCTCTCGAATTAACAGCATTCGCCAACACTTGCCCGAATCAGTGCGGTTAATTGCCGTTACCAAACAGGTACCGACTGATGCTATCCGCGAAGCCTACGACGCCGGCATCCGGGATTTTGGCGAGAGTAAGGTTCAAGAGACTGCCGAAAAACAAAGCCAACTGCAAGATTTGCCGGATATCAACTGGCACTTGATCGGTCACTTGCAAGCGAACAAAGCAGCCAAGGCCTTAGAGCATTTCCAGTGGATTCACTCTCTCGACAACTTAAAACTCGCGACTCGGCTCTCGCGCTTGGCGGGCGAACAGTCCTGCTCTCCCCAAGTCTGCCTGCAAGTCAAAATGTTGCCCGACCCGGACAAATACGGCTGGAGCGTCCCAGAACTGCTTGCCGACCTCCCAGAACTCAACAATTGTCAGCATATCAAAATTCAAGGTTTGATGACAATACCTCCGCTGGGATTAGATGACTCGCAAATCTTAGAATTGTTTAACAGCACCCGCGAACTTGGTGACAAAATCGATCGGCAAAATTTTCCCCGCATTCAAATGCAGCAGCTCTCCATGGGGATGTCGGGAGATTATCATTTGGCAATTCAGGCAGGTGCTACTATGATACGGCTAGGACAAACCTTATTTGGCTCTAGGAAGAGATAGTTAATTGATCTCTGACGATCGAGACAACTTGGGTTAAATATAAATTAGTCAGCGACCCACGACTAGCCCGCAACGCGAGTATAGTCGGGGCAGCAAAGTCGTGACGGAGGGTAAATCATGAACGTTATTTCCAAGCTGCGAGATTTTATAGGCTTCAACAATGAGCCTGAGTACGATTACGAGTACGACGAAACCGAAGGCGATCGCTTTCAGAACGTCTACCAACCGCCTGAACCGAACGCAGCAGCCGCAGCAGCCGCAGCAGCAGAAGAACGCCGCCAAAATAGCAGAATGCGGGAGCGGTCAGTAGTAGGATCGACAGGTACGGATGTTGTTGCACCAACCGGGGGAGTAGGGTCAGTTATGAATAACGTGATTGGAATGCCTGGAGCTATGAACGGGATTTCGGAAGTAGTGGTCATGGAGCCGCGCACCTTTGAAGAGATGCCGGCAGCAATTCGAGCTCTTAAGGAACGCAAGTCTGTGGTTTTGAACCTGACGGTGATGGACCCAGACCAAGCGCAAAGAGCTGTGGACTTTGTGGCGGGCGGTACTTACGCTCTTGACGGTCATCAAGAACGAATTGGCGAAAGTATTTTCTTGTTTACGCCTAGCTGCGTGCAGGTGAGAACTCAGTCGGGTGTGGTTCACGAAGTGCCGCCAGCTCAAGGACGGCCCCGCGCTGCTGCTCCTGCACCGACAGTTTGGCCGGCAGAACAAGCTCAAATGGCTCAGTAGTCAGTTGACAGTTGACAGTTGACAGCGGTCAGTTGACAGCGGTCAGTAGTCAGTAGTTAGTAGTCAGTAGTCAGCAGTCAATAGTTAACAACTAATAACTGTGGAATAAAGACTGCGGATTCATAACATTAGCTAACAACTAAGTAACCAATGACAACTGATAATTGACAACTGACAACTGATAACTGACTACTGACAACGGATAACTGACTAATGACTAATGACTAACATAAAATTTGGTACGATCGGCGGCGGGGTAATGGGGGAAGCTCTCTTATCCCGCTTAATAGCACAAAAAGTTTATTTGCCTTCTGAAATCTTGGTGAGCGAGCCAGGGGTAAAGCGCCGCGAGTTTTTGACAGAGACATACGGGATCGGAACAACAGCCAGCAATCTAGAAGTTGCTGCCGCTACAGAAGTGCTGTTTTTGGCGATTAAACCCCAAGTTTTTGATACGGTAGCTTTGGAGTTGGCCGTGGCGGCCGATCGCAAACAGGGAAATAATGGAGAAACGGCTAATTCCCAGCCAGAAGCGGTGGTAGTGTCGATTTTGGCAGGAGTGCCGCTCAGCAAGCTAGAACCAGCGTTTCCCGGGCGGGGAGTGCTGCGTGTGATGCCGAATACTCCGGCGACGGTGGGGGCGGGAATGAGCGCGATCGCTCCGGGGAAACTCGTTCAACCGGCTGATTTAGAATTGGTAAAGCGCATCTTTCAGGCCGTGGGAGAAGTAGTGGAAGTGCCCGAAAGTATGCTGGATGCGGTGACGGGCCTTTCGGGTTCCGGGCCCGGTTATGTTGCGATTTTGATCGAGGCCTTGACAGATGGCGGAGTTTGTGCTGGTCTGCCGCGGGCGATCGCCTCCCAATTAGCCCTGCAAACAGTATTCGGTACGGCGAAGCTGTTGCAAGAAACGGGAATGCACCCGGCAGAATTGAAAGATCGAGTTACAAGTCCCGGCGGCACGACGATCGCGGGAATTGCTAAATTAGAGAGCAGCGGCTTTCGTTCTGCCTTGATCGAAGCAGTGAAAGCAGCTTGTTTGCGTTCTCAAGAATTGGGAAAATAACAACAGAGAATTTATATAATTCGTAAAAAATAACGCAACTGCCGGCAAGCCCCAAACCATATCTAGTCAGTCATTTCCAATCTAAAATCTAAAATCTAAAATCTAAAATCTAAAATGGTATCAAGATGGCTTATAGCGATTTCAAGCTGAAGGAACTGGTCAAGCAATTTGACTTAACTCTCAACGAAAATCAAGATTTATTTGCCGATATCTCAGAAGTAGAATCTAGCGAAATCCTGAAATTATCGTTAAAAGAAAACGCAGCATTAGCAGTAGACATCAATACAGAAAAAGCTCGTTCTGAACTGATTATCGCACCGATTTTACTTGAAGTTAGGCGGCAGTTAAATTATCAAATTGGTTTATTTTCCGGTTCAGAGTTTAATGTAGCTCCTGAAAAAGGATTGAATGGAACCTGCGATTTTTTAATGAGTTTGTCAGCGGAACGCCTGTTTATCAGCGCCCCTGTGATTACGCTGGTTGAAGCTAAAAAAGAAGATATTAAGGCTGGGTTGGGACAGTGTGCAGCGGAAATGAAATGTTAGCCGCTCAGTTATTTAACGAAGAGGAGGGAAATAATATCCCAATTATTTATGGATCCGTGACATCGGGTACTGTGTGGAGATTTTTGAAGTTAGAGGGGAATATTGTTTCTATTGATGCGATCGAATATTATCTGAGGGATGTGGGGAAAATTTTAGGGATTTTATTAAGCGCTATACCTAGATACGAATTACGGACAAAAACTAATTGAATCAATAAAAAACGAGTTCAATCGCATTTTAAACCAGCCTCTGCCGCTGTCGAATACTTGACGGGAACAAAAGCGAGGCCGAACTGTTCTTTTGGACATTCTACAATATGCACCAAATCGGTGGGGGGATTTTTGCGATCGCCATTGTTCGGCGAGTTAAACTGAATGGTTCCTGTTGCTCCCTCGGCGCTAAAATCAGGAGATAAAAGCATTTTTTGCATTCCTTTGCGACTGGGTTTTAGCTGCATTTCCAAGGCTTTTATGAGGGCGCGCGCTGCATCGTAAGCTGAAGCTGTACGAGTATTTCCCTCTTCTCCCCACAGCGATCGAGCCTGTTGAGGAAATGCTTGGTTGGGGCTGTTTAAGGGATGCCAGCCAACAGAAAAGATTAATTTTTTGAACAACTTTTGCTGTTGCCCGGATGCAAGTTCCAACATTTGCGGACACATCAGCATCCATGCCCCGACAATCCAATTGCGCTCGCCGTTAAGTTTTATTATCTCAAATGCGCTGTCTAGGGCTCTCCTAACATGAGGGTCTGGAACTAACACGATCGCAGTTTCTCCGCTGGCCTGGATTTCCTTTATTGCTCTTTGGGCGCTGAAGTCTTTTTTAGATAAATCGAAATCGCGAATCCCGACTATTTTTCCCCCTTTGATGTCTCGAAAATACTTTGTGAACTCTTCCTTGAAAGATGCACTGAATGGACTTGCCTGATTGTATAAAATTGCTACTTTTTTTTGATTTTTTCCGATGAGATAATCGGCTAAATCTTGGGCAATTAAACTGCTCGTATATTGAGTGCGAAAGAAAAATTTCCTAGGTTCATAGGTCAGTTCTTCCGTGGCGGCACCCGGAGACATCAAAACCAGATTATTTTGATTGTAAATATCTACCGCGTGCATTGTCATGTCGCTGCTAGCGTGACCGAGAACTGCTAAAATATCCGGTTGATTTACCAATGAAATTGCTCTTTGTTTTGCCTCCTCTTCATCGTTCGCATCGTCAGCAATAATTACTTTAAGTCCTTTGCCGTTAATGGTTTTACTTGGTAAAAAACCCAGGCCTGGAAATTCCCGATCGCTCTTATTGGACAGTCCCAAATTAACTTCAGTTTGCGCTTGAGCCACTCCGCGCAGAAATTCTTTTGCCTGCTCGCCAAGCTGAGCAAAACTGTCTGAATTTCTCTGACACATGGGAAGGGCTACAGCAATTGTGTAAAAAGGAGCGTTGCTGACCTCCAGAAAAGCATTGTTCGTGTAAACTAAAGTTTCTGGATCTTTGGCGTATTCTTTCTGCCACGATTCTTGGAATAAATTAAAAGCTTTCTCTGAATTTGAAGCTGCAAATTCTTTAACTCCTCTTTGCTTTAACCGAGGACGAGAACTTGTAAGGAGAATTTTTTCTCCGGCACTTAAACCATCTGGGAGGACTAAACGAGGGTTTGATGCCAAAGGTGTCCTGCTGTCACTGGCGATCGAATATTCCACTCCCACCTGCTCAAGAGTCTCAATCGGCATCATAACTCTCAATTTATTTCTCCGTCTGCGTGGCGGCTGTACTCTCGACGGCGGTGAGGGCGATACCACCAGCGATCGCAAATCCTGCAAAACTTCAGCAGCGGATTGATAGCGATCGTTAAAGTGGTAGCGCACCATCTTATTTAAAACTTTTTGCAGCTTGTCGCTAATTTGGACGATCGGGCGATCGGGGGTTGAGTAGTGCCAGACGAGTTCCCCAGTTTTTTTATGATTAAAAAGTTCTTCAATATCTAAGCCTGCGATCGCTTGAATGCCGATGATTCCCACAGCATAGATATCGCTGTTAAATCTGGGCTGATTTTTCCACTGTTCCGCCGGCATATAACCCTCTGTACCGATGACGCGAGTTTGAGTTATTTGCCCTGACTCGATCGCCAAATTGCTAATACCTTTTACTGCCCCAAAGTCAATTAACACAATTTTGCCGTCAAGCTTGCGCCGGATCAAGTTTGACGGTTTCAGATCGCGGTGAATAATCTTTTGAGAGTGGACGCAATCTAAAACTGACAAAATATCCACCAATAAATCGATAACTTCTGACTCCCGAAACTGCTTGCCGGAAATTAGTTCTTTATTTAGCGGAGTTCCTTCGATAGATTCTTGAATTAAGTAAAAATTTCCCTTTGACTGTGAATGATATAGTTTTGGAAAGCTTGACAAATGTGTCCCTTACAGTACAGTTTGAAGTTCCGCAAGCTGCGGGTTCTTTTATCCCGCCAGATAAATTAAGACCCCTATCGGCAGTGACTTCAGGGACTGCGATCAAAATCAGGAATTCGGGAGATTTAATCGGGTTTGTTGAGGGTATAACGCCTGCTCAACTGCAAAACAGCATTCTAAACAGCATTTCTCAGTTCAGGGATTCTAAGCTGTATAGTGCGCTGCAATGCCTCCTGCAAAAGCTTAAATCGAAGATGGGACATAGAAATGGTAATCTGCAACCAGCGCTACAACAATACTAATTATCGATCGCTAGCTGCAGTTTCCAATTTCTCCCCAATTCTCGGTTCCGTACCATTTAACAGCCGCTGAATGTTGCTGCGGTGCCGCACAATGACAAATACGCCGCCCGCAATGCCAAACAATACATAAGCTAGCGGCTGATCTAAAGCAAACATCAATCCAGCTACGCTAATTGCACCGATAATCGAGCTTAAAGAAACAATTCGCGATACGGCAAAAACTATCCCGAAAATTCCGAAAGTTCCCAAGCCGACGGGCCAGTACAAACCCAGCAAAACTCCCAAACTCGTAGCCACAGATTTGCCGCCCGTAAACCCCAGCCAAATCGATTTGCTGTGGCCTAAAACTGCAAATAAACCCGCTAAAGTTGCCATCCAAGGAATGACAGTTGCAGTATTTTCTAAATTTGCGGCGGTTGCTAGCTGCTGGGTAAAATCGATCGAGTAAATGTAGCGAATTAGGACGATCGCACTTACCCCCTTCAACACGTCAACCAGCAACACCCCCAACCCCGGCCACTTCCCCAAAGTCCTCAGTACGTTAGTCGCACCAGTCGAACCCGAACCAACCTCTCGAATATCAATTCCCAGCATCCATTTCCCCAAGGCGTACCCAGTCGGAATCGAACCCAGTAGGTAAGCTGCGATTAGCAATGTCCCATTTAAAATTATCCAGCTAGCCATGTTTTAATTTTAGATTTGTTGTACAGGAGAAAGAAGTTCGGCAACGGATTCTGTAACGGATGTAACGGATGGAAGAAGAAGAAGGAAGAAGCAATTCCGGTTAGTTTCCCCCAGATTTTATTCAGTCCGCGCAGGCGGACTTTGTTTGTATAGCAGCGAATTCTATTCGCCCGGATTTGAGTTCAAAAATCCTTAGCAGCCATCAAAGTTTGCGGATCGGCAGCAAAGGCCAGCCATAGCGGAAATTGCAGGATTGACAAACTAATTAAATCCTCAGTTTCATCAATGACAATTAGGGGCAATTTGCCATCTTTCACCAGTCGATCGGCTTTTTGAGCCAAAGCCTCTGCAGACTCGAACATAATAATCCCCCGTTCCGGGCCAAAATCGCTGCGAGTAATGCCCAAACAGTCCTGCAAACCCCGGCGCCACTCTCCCAAACGTTCGGGACTGTTCGCGAGCACCAAAGTCCGCACCCGTCCGCCGTAGACGCTTCTGAGCACAGAAATAATTGTCGAAGTAATCAAGATATTTTGCAAGCGCGAACCCATAGTCCGCAAAGCACCCCTTCCTCCTTGAGTGAAAAACCAGTTAGAAACTCGTTCCGCGTGGATGGGTTCAAAAGTGCGGCGGAGTTGCCAAGGGGGGCCGTAGTAGTCGGGGAGAGTGCGATATTGATCGAGGGTGCGGCGAATTTGTTTGGCTTGTTCTTGAAATCCCTGTTCGGAAAATCTGGGATTTATCGGTGCTGAGGATTGAGACTCCTCAGCAGGAATTTGCTTGGGCGTCTCTTGCACGGGTGGCGTCAAATCTAAGAGTTCGGCGGTAGCGGCCAAATCCTGCAAACTGCCGACTAGATAGTCTTTGAAACCCTGGACTCGAATTGCTAAATCTTGGGAAACGCCCGCAAAAGTCGTCCGCATTTCCTTTTGAATTCGATCGCGCCGGCGTTCGAGTTTTTCTACTTCGATTTGCAGCGCTTGTTTGCGCTGATCTAGTTGAATCAAGCCGTCTTGTACCAAACGCCCGATCGATGCTTGAGCCTCGCCCAACGCTTCTACGGCCTTGGCTTTGTCGGCTTCCAAGGCGGCAATTCTTTCAGTCAAATCTTGTTCTTGCTGCTGCAATTTTTTGACTCTCAGGGCCAACTGTTCGGTAACATTTTCAGGGATGTCTGTTACCGTTTCTGCTGTTTCTGTTGGCTGAGAGTCTGTTGGTGGCGAACTTTGCTCGATCGGACTTTCTGAGGCGCGATCGTCGGTATTGGGCGGGATTTGGGCTGCGGCGCTTGCTTCGTCCACGAATTGGGCGATTTCGGCATCTTCCTCACCCCAGGGGTCTATTTCGAGCGGGAGTTGGGCGGCGTCCGCCTGAAGATCGATCGACAAATCTCCTGTCTGAGATGGCAGTTGGTACTCCGTCTCGTTCGCGGGTAAATTTGGTTCGCCGTCAGGGGCTGGTTGTGCTTGCGGTTCTTGGGTTGGAGATTCGTCTGAATTCATGGGAAATTTGGTTCGGCGTGGGGCACGGAAAAGTTAAAAATTTAAAACTAACAACTTTTTCAGTCTTGACGGGGACAGCGCTGTTCTAAACAGGTCTGTAGCATTTTACGATCGAACAGAACCGGCAGAAAGTGAATGCTGTTAATTTCTTTGAAATAGAACAAAATCGGCACAGCGGGCCAAAATATCCGCCAATTTTGCCATTCTCGGAAAGGAAAGCGGCGGATTAAGTTGGACGATCGATAAATGTCCAAATCGGTTGGGGTGAATTGTAGCCGGATGGTGGCGGCTTGGTACATCAGAAACAAGCCGAACAGCGAAAGCGGCAAACTCGCCCACTTCTGCACGAACAGCAGCGGTATCGCCGCCAGTACCAGGACTAGGGGAATCGCATAACTGGGGGCGAGCTCGATCGTATTTGTCGGCGCAGTCGAAGAGGCAGTTGCAGTCACGGGCTTAAGTTAAACGAATTTTGTCAATACTTTATATTTTACCGTTTCCTAGCTTACAAGCCTTTGAGTACGCTACTGCCCGTGCCCTGAAACATCAGCCAAGTCATCAAAAAGTTCAAGATAAAAATAGCAAGCATTGCCGTCACCACCGCCGTAGTAGTCGATTGGCCGACGCCTTTTGCCCCGCCGGTGGTGGTCAAACCCCAGCTAGTGCCGATTACAGCAATCAAACCACCGAACACAAAAGCCTTAATTGCTGCGCTGCAAATATCCCACAGAGTCAGGAAATTGCGGACTGATTCTAAAAACACGCTGTGAGAGACGCCGTACATCGTCGTAGCAATCAGCAGCCCGCCGGCCATACCGGTGACGAGGGACAAGATGGTTAAAATTGGCAGCATCAAGCAGCAAGCAAGGACGCGGGGAATTACTAAATAGTCGATCGGGTCTGTTCTGAGCATCAGCAGGGCATCTATCTGCTCTGTGACCTGCATAGTGCCGATTTCCGCTGCAAAAGCCGAACCTACCCGTCCCGTCACGATCACGGCTGTTAAGACGGGGCCGAGTTCGCGAGTCAAAGACAAAGCCAAAACGCCGCCGACGACATTGCCGGCACCGAGGTTAATAAACTCCCTCGCTACCTGAATCGTAAATACCATGCCGACAAAAGCCGCAGTCAGCAAAGCAATCAGCAGAGATTCCGGGCCGACTGCTGCCATTTGGTCGAGGGTGTTGCGGCGGTGAATTTTGCCCTTCAGCAAGTGCAGCATGACTTGGCCGCCCAATAAAATTGCTGCCAGCAACCGCTGACTCCACAAACTGAGGTTCGATGGTGTGGTAGTGCTCAAGGGATTTCGACTGTAGAACAACTGCAAAAATGAAATCTATCTACAAATCTTAAACAAGTTTTTTCTCTAACATTTAAGATTTTTGACGGAATTGGTCGCGGAGGGCGATCGCTGCCTATCGTAGAAAAGGACAAGTTTTGTTTGCTTGCACCTTTCGGCAGTTTAGCTGAATTTACCAACTCTTATGAGCATTTTTCCTAATTTTCTTCGCTCTCTACTGCTGACCAGCCTGTTGAGCTTTGTCGCCCCCTTATTGTTAATCGGCGCGGGATTGACTAGCTTTTCGCTGATCGGCCTGGTGCCTGCTCTCCAAGGAGTTGGTCGTTCTGGGGAAGACCTGATGTTGCAGTTCTTAGCTACTTTCGGCAGCGGCTGTCCCCTCCAGGGTTTTTTGGTGATCGGCCTAACTTTTGGTTTGGTGGGTGCTTTGTTTGATACCTACGCTTCTTATCAGCATTCGCGGTGGAGTTAAGCGAACTTCGATTTTAGATTTTAGATGGGAATTGCGCGATCGAATCTAAAATCTAAAATTGCTCGGTTCGGGTTGGATCGGATACCCGCACCTTTTGATGATTTTACAATACCGATCGCGAATGTTCGGAAATGCGATCGGCCTTTTTGCAGAAAACCGAATCTCCCAGTTTCGGGAGCTGGAATATATTAAATACAAGTTGAGTCAAGTTGTTCTCAACCTTTACAAACTTAAGAGATTCGAGGTATTAGTTATGGCACTTATTCGTTGGGAACCTTTGCGGGAAATGGACTCCTTGCAGCGAGAAATGAATCGGTTGTTTGATAGCTTGACGCCAGCAACCGATCGCGCATCTAACGGTGTTGCTTTTGTACCCGCCGCTGAACTGGATGAAACTCCCGAAGCCATCCACCTTAAGTTAGAAATTCCGGGCATGGAAGCTAAGGATTTGGACGTGCAAGTCACAGCAGAAGCTGTTGCTATCAGCGGCGAACGCCGTCAGGAAACTAAGACAGAAGACAAAGGCATGACTGGGAGCATGTCACTTTTGCGATAAGTATTTATACTTGTGCAGTTTTTCGAGGTCTACCAATTAAGCCATTTAAGTAA
>NZ_JAUBPE010000028.1:39198-78230 GCF_036700565.1 Microcoleus pseudofavosus SVA1_A4 | reverse complement strand
AAATACATAAATATAATTGCACGGAAAAAATTAATTAGGATTGCTCTAGGTCTAGAAAATCATTTAGGATTGCTATATATAGCGGTTCTCAAGCGTTGTGAGGTATGCCCGTGGGCCCGTGGACCCTATGACCGAAGCGTACCGCACTGTTACTGAGAAAGGCTATAATGGTTTCAACCGCCCCATAATCTAAAAATAAAAAGACCCTCCCCAACAAGGAAGAGGGAGGGCGAACATAAAATAGAGTTAGAAATTTAGGCTTTTGCAAAATTAACAATAAGGAGTCACATCCTCACCGCACTCATCAGCCAAATAACACAAAGCTCGAAACCGAATCCCCACAACTTGTTCGTAAAGCGGGTTTAACTTGCACAGCGGCGGAATATAAAATAAAGTGCGATCGCAAATTTTGACTTCCCGCTCAAACGGACACTGGCTGGGAATAAATTTACACAGCAACCGGGCCAACTTTTGACTTTTAATTGCAGTGTTATCAAGCCATTGTTTTAGCGGATGCAAGGGGTCAAAGTGTGGCTTTTGACCGTAAGGTTGAGAATTTGTAGCGACACTAACTGCGGTTTCTTGTTTGCCAAACCATACCCAACTTGGCCGAGTGCGGTAGGGCACTGTATGCTCAAATACGTTCATTTTGCTCTGTTCCTCTTTTATAACGAGGTGCCAAGAACTCTCTGTAGAGCTTGTGCGATATTATCTACAATCAGTATCTACAGCATCTCGTTTTGCTTTACCGGATTGAACTTCTTGAATTAATGACTTATGGCGATAAAAGTAGTTCCTGATTTTTTTTAGACACGGTGTGCGATCGAAAAAGTGTCCTCATTTCCAGCCCAAGGATTTATCGATCGGGTAAAAATTCTGCCTTCTACGTTCTAGCTTCAACCTTCGGTTGACTCTCCTTTTGTAGTTCATCTACAATTGTGACGCATCGAGGTGAATTATTCTATACGTGAAAATGCGGAACTTTTAATGAAAGTTATAATAGTTTTAAATAAGCTCTGCTGCAAAAAACCCTGAAACCCCGCCCCAACTATCTTTTCTCGCGATCGCCCAGAAACTCCTACAATTAGAAATAATCGGTATCACCCCCCTCACAACCCATGAGCAACCCAGAAACCAAAACTATCACCCGCGAATTGCAAAGCCACGCCGCCATTCTCGGCGGCTTCGTCTCCCTCCTCTGGATTATCGAAATTGTCGATGTATTCCTGTTCCGAGGCGCGCTGAATGCCTACGGAGTCCGCCCCCGCAGCATCGACGGACTTGAAGGCATCCTGTTTATGCCTTTTCTGCACGGCAGTTTTGCTCACTTAGCCGCCAATACCCTCCCGTTTGTGACATTGGGTTGGTTGATAATGCTGCGAGAAATTAGCGACTTTTTTATCGTGAGTGCCGTCACTGTGCTAGTCAGCGGATTGGGAGTTTGGCTGATCGGCGCGCCCAATTCCGTTCACATTGGTGCCAGCGGATTAATCTTTGGTTACTTCGGCTTTTTGCTGCTGCGGGGCTATTTTGAACGCAGCTTTACGTCTATTATGGTATCTTTAATTGTTGGTTTCTTCTACGGCAGTTTAATTTGGGGAGTTTTGCCGCAGCAGCCGGGAGTTTCCTGGCAAGCGCATTTCTTTGGCTTTGTCGGCGGAGTATTAACAGCTCAACTTTTGGGGCGACCGAAACGGGAAATTAAGTAGGATAGGACTTATGCTGCATGGTATCATAACCTTGGTTTCTTGTCCCGAACTTATCTGAAAGCGTAGGTTTTTTGTCAGCCAACCCGGTTGATTTGCTAACAAAGGTGTCCCAGAAAGTATGACTAACTGCTGACCAATAATTTAACGCGCGCCGGCAAGCACACAGTAAAAACCGAACCGGAACCTAACTGGCTTTGAACTTGCATATCGCCGCCCATCATCAAGCAAAAGTGACGGCTAATAGTCAATCCCAAACCCGTGCCACCGTACTTGCGCGTAGTTGAGGCGTCGCCCTGCATAAACGCTTGAAATAAATGCTGCAATTGTTCTGGGGGAATCCCAATGCCCGTATCAGCTACGCGAAAAATTATTAAGTCGGAAGGTTCTGCTATTTCTTGAGTTGTTAAGCTGTCATGTTTAACTCTTTCAATGCAGAGGGTAATAGTGCCGCTTTCTGTAAATTTGGCTGCGTTGCTCAGCAGGTTGAGCAATATTTGACGAGTTTTGGTAATGTCAGCATACATCATTCCCAAGTCGCTCGCACAATCAACTTCAAACTTATTAGAATTTTTCTCCACGAGGGATGCGACAGTAGAAACTACATCCTCAATTAAATTAACCGGGTTGAAACTTTCTAAGTAAAGTTCCATCCGCCCCGCTTCTATCTTAGAAATATCGAGAATGTCGCTAATTAAAGACAGCAAGTGTTTCCCAGCCGTTTGAATTTTGTGTAAATCGGGGATAAAATCTTCGCAGCCTAAATCCTCAGCGTCCTCTTTGAGCATATCGCTGTAACCGATAATCGCGTTGAGGGGAGTTCGCAATTCGTGGCTCATATTGGCTAAAAATGCGCTTTTTGCTTGGTTGGCAGCTTGAGCGGTTTGAGCGACTTTTTGGAATTCTTCGGCTAATTTGCGCTGGGTAATGTCTTCAGCAATGCCGACGATGCGGTAAATTTCTCCGGTTTCGTCGCGGAGGACTGGAAAAGCCCGATCGCGCACCCAACAAATCGAGCCGTCCGTTGGCGTAGCCCCCGTAGGGGATCGCACTACCCGATACTCCTCATCATAATCGCCCCGCACCTGTTTCTCAAAAGCAGCCTTGACGCGATCGCGATCCTCCGGGTGAATAGCATCCCAAAAAGCCTCCGGTTCTGACTGCAAACTCTCACAGCTCAAATTCCATATTTTCTCGCAAGCAGGGCTCACATAAACTAGCTGCTTTTGATTGGGTTCTCTAATCCAAAATACCTCATGAATATTTTCTGCCAACTGGCGAAACCGCTCCTCGCTGGCCCGCAACTGCCCCACCGCACTGTGAAATTCTGTCACGTCCTGAATCAGCGATGCCACCCCGATAATGCTCCCGTCAGCATCAACTAAAGTGGTATTGTACCACTCGCAAAGAATAATTTTGCCGTCCTTTCTGATGTTCTCGTTAATGCTGGTAACTCCGCCTTGATTAGCGAGCAAAGTTATAGATAGTTGCCTGACATACTCCTTAGCACTTTCAGGAACTATTAGATCGACTCCGTGGCGTCCCATTGCTTCCAAACGGTTGTATCCAAAAATTCTTTCCGCTGACAAATTCCAGTCGGCCACTTCAAAATTGAGATTCCATTCGATCGCCCCCAAAGGAGTTTGATGAAGGTGGAGAGCGAGTTTTTGCTGCGATTTTTTCAGAGAAATAATTAATTGATTTTTGTCGGCGATCGCAGATTCAACCCGATCTTCGAGAGTAGTAAACGACTCTTCCAATTGACAGGCCATCGTATTAAAAGAGCGAGCCAGGACACCCACCTCATCCTCCCGGTCTACAGACGCCATCAAGCGGGGATCTACCGCCATCGAGTCCCATTCTCCCCGCGACAAAGCCTCCGCAGCCTTGCTCAGACGCTGAATCGGTACAACAATCCACCTAGAAGTCAGAGCGCCAATCGCCGTTGCCACCACCAAAGCACCGAAACACAGCAACACTGTGTAGCGAGTGTTGGCGTTAATCTTTTCCATAAAATCGGCTTCAGGAACAGCCACCACAATCAACCAATCGAGGCCCCTGCTGTCTGAGAGCGGCGTCACCTGTAGAAATTGCCGTTCCCCGTCGATCGTAAAATCTAACTGGCGAGAGCTGTCAATCTTGTGCAAATCCCCGAAGCGTTCTGTCAAATAGCGGGCGGTCGATCGAATCAGAACATTCTTGCTGCTTGTTGCCACAATCCGTTTCGGAACGCCGTTGCTAACAATAAATGGCGGTTCAGGAGTAGAATTTGCCACCAATTGCCCAGACCTTTCTACAATAAAAGTCTGTCCTGATTTGCCAATTTTTAGACTTTCCAAGAATTGATTTATCTTGGAAAGTTTCAAGTCAGAACCCAGGATTCCAATCAGTTTGCCATCCTCGCCATAAACTGGCATAGCGGCCGTAATCGCTAGTTTGGGAGCGTCAAAATAAGTATAAATTTTACTCCAAGTCGGTTTGCCTGCCCGCACCGGAGCTATGTACCAAGGTCGGACGCGGGGGTCGTAGTTGAGAGTAGTTTTTAATAGCTTGGTTGGTTCCCCGAACTCTGACGGTGCGTAGCTTTGAAAGTTATAGCCAGTAGATTGATTAGAAATCTGAACTTGCAACTTGCCGTCGTCGAGGCGTTCAACTCCAACAAAATCTTTTTGTTGAGAGGCGAATTGAATGTAGCTAATTTTATCAAAGGTTTTGATTTGTTTGGAGAAGTACCGTTGCAAACTATCACTATCCTGCACGTTCAAAATGCCGAGACGGATGGCGTCGAGATTGAGCTGATTGATTTGGTGGGGTGTTTTGATATAAGTATAAATATGTTGCTGGATGCGCGATGTGACTTCTGCCCGCAGTTGTGCGGCAACATCGTTAACGGCTATGCGCCCGTTCCGCAGCGACAGCCACCCCGTCAGCCCTACCGCAGCGAAAGTCTGGATGGCAAAAGGCACCACAAGGACGATGCGAATTGGCACTTGGCCCGACATTTTTAAAATCGGGTCGGTCAGATATTTGATTGGCATGGTAAAGCAGAACTATTATTAACCCACAACATTTCGGTAAAGTACAACCTGTTGAGCGCAGATTTTGAAGTTGAGATGGTTTTAGTAGGCAAAGTGCTGTAAATAACTCGGAATCTGTCGCTGGTAATTGAATTTTTAACGACTGCCACCGCCATCTTAGCGCGATCGGGAGCTTTGGGAACATTGGCGATTCCCTACCCTTCGGGAACCCCTGCGGGAAGATAGCTTCGCTCGCGCGGGCTTGTACAGTATCACTTCGCGATCGCATTTTAGACGCTCATACTATTTGAGATTTGAGATTTGAGATTTGAGATTTGAGATTTGGTAGTTCGCGATCGCGCGCTTTGGGCCGAAACCGGGTTTGATGGGCGAAAATACACAGGTTACATCCCGCCGATCGAGTAAAAAACCAGGTTTCTGAGAGTTGGATCGCGATCGCGAACGGAAGTTTTCACAGCAACTTCAATTGATACAGCAGATTCCACATTTATGAAGTACACCCACCTATCGTGAGCTTCCCTCCCAGGACACGGCAGTACCGTGTCCCTACAATTCACAAACCTGGAATACGCTGTATCTCCACAGGCAGCTACTTTTGATAGAGTGCAACTTAATTCCGGCTGGGTACAATCAGGATAGTGGGATGCAACTAGCGGAGGGATTGATGATGAACGCAGTTATTGCTACTATTGGCACTGCTCTGGGACTGAGCTCAATTTTTATCGGTTTGACCCCGGCGGTTCTCGCCCAACAAAGACTGCAACCAGCGCCCCAAAATTCGGAAACGACATTATCTGGGGACTCTCTCAGGACTGTGGAGGACAGAACAGTAGACTCGGACTACCAAAACTTGATTGGTGAAAGAGAAACGGCGGCTAATTCTGCTCGACGGGAAAGCAGCTTGGGCGACACATTTCGCCTCAAAATCGATGGTCAATTGGAATTTATCACTACTCCTTCGGACGCGCAGCGCCAAGGAAATCCTTTACCTCCACAACAAACCGACAGCGGTACAGAAGCGGGAGTTCAGCTTCAGCTAGGACTTTAGCCCTTTTAAATCAATTAATTTGAAGCCCGGGAGCGATCGCGGAACCCAATTTTTGGCGATCGGAGTTCTTGTGACTGCGATCGCTTTTTTATCTGAGTTTTATCACAATTTTTGTGCGGTTTCCATCACACGAGATGCCCTATTCTAAACCTAAAATCAGAGAAATTAAACGGACAATACCGACTGATTAGCTACAGATTTTTACAATAGCGCATAAAACTGGCGGTGAAGGTGATGGGAAAGGCTCAACTGATTGATTATTTGCGGGGTGAGTTGGCGATATCAAATTCTGCGATCGCCGTTGCTCTCCGACACGGTGAACAAGATGCCAGCCAATTGCCGATGGTTCTGTGGCAGTACGGGTTAGTTACGCTGCAACAGTTAAACCTGATTTTTGATTGGCTGGAAGCTCAGCCGACTTAGCAATTCCCAATTCAGAGTTGAAAAATATGGATATCGGATTGCAGATTTTTGCCAAATAAAGCTTGCACAAACGGTCGTCGAAATGTATAGGGTTGAGTGTTGAGGTTGAGGATCGGTCTTATTTTTTCGCTTTGAGAAAAACACAAATATGCGGTAGGGACACAGCACTGCTGTGTCCTAATTTTTGTTAATTGTTGAGGTTGAGGAGCGGTCTTATTTTTTCCGTTTGGGAAAAACACAAATATACGGTATGGAAACAGCAGTGCTGTGTCCTAATTTTTGTTGCCGACTAAAATAGACTGGTTTCAACATCTCGAAGAGGCGATCGCAGACGGGATCAAACAGACGGCATAAAACAAACCCCAGCAACTTTTAGGCTGCCGGGGTTTGTCTTATTGAATTTGGTGGCGGGAAGTGGATTTGAACCACTGACCTTCGGGTTATGAGCCCGACGAGCTACCAGGCTGCTCTATCCCGCGTCGCTTTGTCTCTCTATTTAATATAACCATACCTTTGTGAAAATTGCAACCCCTAAATCAAAAAAACTTTTTAGATTGTGGAAGGGGTTGCTGAAATTGGCGAGCGAGTCTCGATCGCACTAAAGCATCGAAACTTCCCCGGAGACTTCCAGGCGCTTAAAATCGCTCAGAGTCAGGTAAGTGTCCGAAAGAGTTTCGGCGATCGTCGGAGTAATCCACCCCAACTGCTTGAGCAAGTGAATCGCCACAGCAAACTGAGCGCGCTTTCCCCCATCCGTCACCTTAATTGCCAAGCCCATGCCTTCGCCAACGCGGCCAATGCACTGCACCCCTTCGGCGCCGGACTTGCTCACCAATTCCCCTTGAGTCAAGCGCATCAGTTCCGTGTCAAATTTGCCCTCACCGGCAACCATCATCGGGTGGTGAGTCATAGCGCGGACAATCCGCTCCATCTCCACATTGTCCCCTGATGCCAACTTAGCGTACAAAGACGCCATTTGCCCCAACTGCAACAGATAGGTAGGAGCGCCGCAGTCGTCGCGAGCGCTGATAAACTCTTCGGCAGGCATTGCCAGCAAGTCAGCCACTTTGCCCAAAATAAGCTGCTGGACGGGATGTTTGCGGCGCAAATAAGTTTCCATAGGCCAGTGCAGTTGCTGGCAGACAGCCAGCATTCCGGCGTGTTTGCCGGAGCAGTTGTATTGCAGGGCGCTCTTTTTGCCTTCGGGAATGGGGCATTGAAGTTTAGAGGGGTCAATGTCGCAGCGCCACAGGACGTTAAATACCTGGCGCGATTGCTCGATCGTACCTTGATGGGAACTGCAAATAATTGCTAAATCTCGATCGGTCAATTCGTAGCGTTCTAAAGTGCCAGTCCCCGTCACCGCCAAAGCTTGAAAAGGCTTGAGTGAAGAACGGACAAATGAGGCCGTTTCCGAGTTACCGGCAACAGACAGAACGCGCCCGCGCTTGTCGCAGACAGCGGCCTGGGCGCGGTGCTTCGATTCCACAATACCTTCGCGCAGCAGTGTGACTTCCAGTTCGGGAGCTTGGGTTCGTTTTCCCCTTGTCATATCAATTTTAGATTTTAGATTTTAGATTTTAGATTGGGGTACTGGGGAGTTGTGAGTTGCGAGCTGTAATTTATGAGTTGCGAGTTGTGAAGTTAATCTTTTGGCGATCGTTCCTAACTCAAAACTCAAAACTCAAAACTCAAAACTCCCCTGTCCCGTTCCCGATTACAAACAGCTCCAAATTAGTCCCCCAGCAACCAGCAATACTGTCAAACCATAAAATGTCTGCCGCAGACGCCTGAGAATTGGTTCTAGTTGGTAGTTGACAATCAATTGGTCTTGAAGCAAAACCTCGGGAGTTTTAGGCCAAGATTGACAATCGTACCAGCCAGACTCTTCGTAGACGACCGTGGGATTTGAAAGGCGCGATCGCACGTAGAACCAACCCAAGTAGAGCCGCAGCAAAGCTAATCCTAGAATAAAACCGGCACCTGCGGCACCGCACAGGACAAACTGAGCTGGATACTTGACAGGAGCAAAGCTAGAAGCAGCTATCGGCACCGATACCAAGCAACTCCAAGCCCACACCCAAGCTAGTTTTGCCAGGTATCCGGGCCAATTGAGTGTTACCCAGCTAAAAAACCAGGATTCTTTAAGTTCTTGGTATTCATTGATCGGTCGCTGTTCTTGCGGAACGGGACAAATAGAAGCAGAAACGTTTTTCACATTAGCGATCCTCACGGCGCGGGGGAAAAGTCAATCCGTTCGGCGTGTCCCCAGAACGCTTCTAAATTGTAGAACTCCCGCTCTTGAGGCTTCAAAATGTGAACGATCGCGTCGCCGTAGTCCATGACGACCCAACTAGCGTCTGATAGACCTTGTGTACGCAGTGGCAAGCGTTGCCACTCTTCTTCCACTTGGTCTGCTATCGCTTGGGAGATGGCTCGTACCTGCACGTTGGAAAATCCGGTGACGATCGCAAAGTAGTCTGCCAAATAGCATACTTCTGCCACCCGGAGCAATACAATATCTACTGCTTTGCGGTCATCGGCTGCTTGGGCAACGGTCACGATCAGGCCGCGGGCTTCGTCTGAGGAGATGCTGTCCGTTGGTGTAGACTGAGCCCTGGAGTATTCGAGTTGGGTTAAATCAGACATTAAGTGTTTAATTTCCTAATTGATACGGGTTCGGGGGAATCGGTGCGCTTTCGCGATCGGTTGTTGGCAGTTTGAGACGGGAAATAGGAGTTAGGTTGAAGCCAAAAGTAAGAACAGGATTGCTGATAAATTTTACTTTTAACTTGTGATTTGTTCGATCGACTTCTCCGTCGAATTTCCTGTTTCCGGCGATTCGCGGGCCATTTGCAGCGCCCAATTGCGGGTAAGTACGGTGCGGGGGTGGATGTAGCAGCGAGTTTCTAGCAAATATTTAAGAGAATAATCGCTAGTTTGCCACACGGCTGCATAAAGATTTTGCCAGCTTGCCTCGCGCAGTGCTTCTAGTTCGGCTGTCTTGCCGCGGCTCGGCTCTATGGTATCTGCTATAAATACGGTACAACTGAGCTGGCTCATGTTTGGTCTGCCGAGGGTGTGATTGGCGATTGCGTCCAAAATTTCTCGATCGACCACCCCGAATTCGTCTCTGGCGACGATCGCGCTTGCGTCTGCGTGCAGCAAATGCGGGTGTGCTTCCAACACTGAGTCTAACTCTAAACCTTCCTTCTGGGCCATTTCCAGCAGCAGTTGAGGTTTAAAGTATTTTGCCAAATCGTGCAACAAACCGGCCGATCGGGCTTTTGCTTCGTCGAGGCCGTAATGGCGAGCCAAGTCACCTGCTGTCTGTTCGACTCCGAGAATATGTGTGATGCGGGCAGCAGGAACGCGGTCACAGAGCCAAGCTAGGACGTTTTCGCGCGCGGGTGCAAGTGTCAAATATTAACTCCGAAATTGTGTGATATCTAGTATTTTAGCGTTTTGTTTCGATCGGCTGCTGTGTCGGGCACGCATCCCAATTTGGTAAAAAGCGTTTTTTAGGAGTGCGAGCGTCTCGCTCGCGACATAGATCGCGAGCGAGACGCTCGCACTGAATATCATCCAAATATATTATTATGATGATGCAACCGTCCACGATCTGAAAGCAAAAATGAGATGCTAGAAAATCAACTAAATATGAACAACGAATTTACTTCGAGCAAATCTCAAACTGACTGGCAACGCCTAGATGCCATGACCGATCGAGATATTGATTTCTCTGATTGCCCAGAAATTACGCCTGAAATGTTTGCTAAAGCCGTAGTTCAGCGAGGCTTGCCCAACCCTAAGACTAAAGCTCAAGTGACCTTACGCATTGACAGTGATGTTTTGGAGTGGTTTAAATCTCAAGGTCGTGGTTATCAAACCCAGATCGACACATTACTGAGAGAATACATGAAAGCCCATCAATAATGGATTTGCTATTTTTTGTAATTATTTCATTTGTTCTACTTTTACTCAGTGCCATCAAAGGTTATTTTATAGTTGTTCCACTTCTGGCTTCGATGGTAATTTTGATTGCTATTTTGTTAAAAAGGGGATTTCCGCTAAAAAGCTTAATCGAAATGGCTGTTACTGGCAGTCAAAAATCTTTTTCAGTTATCGCTATTTTAATTTTAATTGGGGCAGTAATGGCTGTCTGGATGGCTGCAGGGACGGTTCCTATTCTCGTATATTGGGGAATTAAAGTGATTAGCCCTCAATATTTTATTTTTTGGGCGTTTATCTTAACTAGCATTGTTTCTGTACTGCTCGGAACATCTTTTGGTGCGGCGAGTACGATCGGCATTGCTTTAATGATAATGGCAAACGGCAGCGGTGTCAATCCGAATATGATTGCGGGGGCCATTGTTGCCGGAGCTTATTTTGGCGATCGGTGTTCTCCGATGTCTTCTAGCGCTAATTTGATTGCCGCCATTACCCGCACAGAAATTTACACGAACCTCAAAAATATGGCGGTAACAGCTTTTTACCCGCTGATAGTTTCCAGCATATTGTATTTAATATTATCCTTGGCAAATCCAGTTGAAGTTGCTGGCAATAACCTGGCTTTTGAAATTGCCAAAGCCTTCAATCTTAACTCGATAACTTGGCTGCCAGCCTTGACAATTTTAATTCTTTGTGTATTGCGAGTTGAAGTCAAAATGGCAATGGCTGTTAGTGTAATTTCCGGAAGTGCGATCGCCCATTTCGTCCAAGGTTATTCGCCGATCGAGATTCTGCAATTTGCGATCGCCGGATTTAAATTAGAATCAACTTCTAGTTTAAAAGATATTGTGGCGGGAGGAGGCATTTTATCGATGGTCAAAGTTTCGACAGTTGTGATTGTATCGACAGCATTTGCCGGCATTTTTGCGGGGACGAGGATTTTAGAATTTGTGGAAGTGTATCTAAATAAAGCTCGCTCGAGAGGAGATTTGTTTTTGGGGACGACAGTAATTAGCATTTTCTCAGCAGCATTTGGCTGCACCCAAACTATCGCAATTCTCCTAACTCATCAATTAGTGGAATCAAAGTATCGCCAACAAAACTTAGATGACGCTCAACTTGCTGTAGACTTAGAAAATACCGCTGTTGTGATTTCTCCATTAATACCTTGGAATATTGCAGGCTTAGTCCCAGCAACTGTCTTGAGTGTCAATTCGGATTTTATCCCCTATGCCTTTTATTTGTATCTCATTCCTCTATTTAATTTAATTCAAATGAAATTGGCTAAAATTAGTCAAAAAAATTAACCCAACTAAATGAATAATAGAATATCAATGGGTTATTTTTTAGCAGTAGCTGCGACTGTTATTTGGGCTGGCAACTTCATCGTTGCTAGAGCTTTGAATCAGGATATTTTGCCGACCGGTCTGGCATTCTGGCGGTGGGCGATTGCTGTCGAGACTTTGGCTTCATTCACCGTGCGCTCGACAATTCAAGATTGGAAATTGGTGCAAAAATATCTTCCTTACTTGACTGTATCGATGTTGTTAGGCGTGACGGCTTTTAACACTTCGATCTACGTAGCAGATCGCACAACCCAGGCGTTGAAAATCGCCTTAATTGCCACTTCTTCGCTGATTTTTATCGTACTCATGTCTCGTTTATTAGACCTCTTGCAAAAATCCTTTCATCAATTGATGGGACGGGCAAGATGCCCGTCCCACAAGAGTTATTTTTTCTTGTGGGATGGGCATCTTGCCCGTCCTAATTATTTTTGCAAGAGGTCTATTTTATGGAGAAACTATCTCCTTAACACGGGCAGCAGGTATGATGGTTGTGGTTGGCGGTGTTTTAATGTTAATAGCGGGAGGCTCGTTAGAAAGGCTGCTGAGCATTTCGTTTGCGATCGGCGATTTGTATATGCTGTTAAGCTGCTACGCATTTAAATTGAATCCAGAGACGGGCAGGATGCCCGTTCCACAATAATTCTATAAAAATTGACTGTCAAATTAGATGCACAAAAGCTTAGCATCGATCGTCTTTGCTGCCTGCACGATGCTGGTCAAGCGCAAGCCACCCAACCTGCGGATGACAACTTTCACTTTATGCACTTTTAGCTTGGGGCTGTTATTTTTATCGCCATTCTATGCACTGGAATCTTTGATTTACCGCGTATTCCAGATTTATGAAGTGCAGCTTTAGACACGGCGAAAGCCTTTGTCCCTACGGAGATCGATCGATCCGAGGTGTACTTTATAAACGTGGAATCTGCTGTAATTGTCGGCGATCGATTATTTCGGCAAAGGCTCCAATAGTTTACGAGAATGACTCGCTGCCACCGCCGTAAATAAAGCTTCATAATGATTCAAAGCTTCCTCAAATCCGTAATTCTCCACAGCATAATTTCTGCCTTGCTCGCCCAACGCATCCACCTTAGCAGGGTGCAAGTACAAATCCTCAACCGCATCAGCCAAAGCCTGCGGATCTTCCGGCGCTACCACCACCCCGCCGCCGCTTTGCTGCACTGCTTTCTGGGCCGTACCAGTTTCTGGAACCGAAGCCAAAATTGCCCGGCCGCTGGCGAGAATTACTTGAATTTTTGAAGGCATATTGAAGTTAGTAACGCGGCGCTTTTGTACGACTAAACTAACATCAGCAGCAGCTAACAATTCGGGCAATTTTTCTCGCGGTTCAAATGGTAGCAGCATTACATTATTAGCTTTGTAAGTTTCGCAATCTTTTTGCAAGCGCGCCAAGGCTGTTGATTCCCCCACAATTACAAAAGCGATTTCGGGTATGTGTTTCAAACGGGCCGCTGCTTGAACAACTGTTTGCAAGCCTTGAGTTAGGGCAATATTGCCAGCATAGAGAACGACAAATTTGCCCTTAAGTTTGTGGGTTTCTCGAAATGAGTTATTTTCCTTGGGTAAGGGGCGAATGAAATTGACATCAACCCAATTGGGAACGCAAACTATTTTTTCCGGGGGTACTCCTTGAGAGTGCAATTTGTTGACAAAACCGCTGTCGATGACGCTGACTTGGCTGGCTGTGCAGTAGGCCAATTTTTCTAAGGCGTCAGCAATGCGAACTAGCAGTCCGTTTTTTTTGACCAAGCCGACGCGCACGGCTGCTTCTGAGACGATATCCTGAACGTTGAGGACGATCGGGCAAGCGCGAATCCAGCCGTAAAACGCGACTGGGACGCAAATCGGTAAAGGGGGCATTGTCGAGAAAATTACGTCGGGACGCCAGCCGCTGAAGGCTTGGACGGCGCTGGAGGCGACAAAACTGCCGTCTAGCAGGAGTCGGTCTAGGAGTGTAGGGTGGGGACCGTTGACGCGCAGGTAGCTGCGCTGAATTGTGACGCCGTTGTGTTCTTCGGTGAGGTAGAATTTGCCCCGATATTGTTCATAAATCCGGCGCTGGGGATAGTTGGGCATTCCTGTAACGACTCGGACTTGGTGGCCGCGTTTGACTAGGCCTTGCGCTAGTTCTGTCATCAGGGGGGCAATGCCGATCGGCTCTGGATAGTAGTTATAGGAATAAATTAGAATACGCATCATATTTAGTTTGAAGCAAATTGTCCTGCCGCCGCACGCTTCGAGCCTGCACCCGGGCAAATTGCAGAGGATGCGCTTGGGTTCCGGGTAGCACAACAGGGGGCGGCGCTGGGATCTTCCACTCTTTGCGAAAGAAGCCGCCCAAGCTCGGGCGGGCATCGTGCCATCAGGTAAGGTTTTTGCGCATTACCAGGCAGTTGCGGCGATCGTCGGTACGGATATAGCGAAGCTCGTCTGTGAGCTTGTACATGAACACCAGTCCCCTTTCTCCTTCTCTGTCCAAGGGATCGCGCTGCTCTTGCATGATCGAGTGCAGCTTGGCTTCCAGGTTGAAAGGTTGACCCCTGTCCCAAATCCTAATTTCTAAGTAATCGGCAAACACTTTTACCTCAATGTCGATCGGCGTCGCGGGGGGCAAGTTCTGGTGAGCGTGGCGGACAGCGTTTGTAAAGCCTTCGTTGATTATCAGCCGGCACTGCCACCAGAAATCCCCAGGCAGCAGTGGCAAAACGATATTCTCCAACCATTCCAAAACGGATGTTAAAGCCTCCAGGTCTGTTTCAACCTGAAGGTGCGACTCGGCCTTTGGTTGCTTGTCTTTCATCTTTCTTCCCCCTGGTCGGTTCCCACCACCGCTGTACTCGGCGCCGGTGGGAGAGGAAAAGGAGGGCAAGGTCTTGGCAACATATTAGTTAAGTCAAGCTTGAGTTGAAGAAGCCCGTTTTGCCTCAAGGTGAGCATTCCTTTCGCACCATTTACTCGCACAGGAAATGAGAGACTTCCGATACTGTAACCCGCCTCGGTAGGGCGTTTAAATAGGGAAAATTCCCTTCGCAGGTTGCGGGGAGTGATTTGAGCTTTGACCGTGTTAGCAGTCGGTACTTTTCTAAACACAGGTGAGTTCTTGTCGTCCTCGAAAACCATGCTGGCGTTATTCGAGTACGACCTCGAACTCGCAAATGGCTAATTAATGCTCCGATCGCAGAGCTGCCAACTAGCTGCCCATTTTCTTAGGTGTGAATTTTAACACTTAATACTAACGTAAGTATCGCTACCGATCGCCTGGTTGACGAAGTATCGAGTTCTAGTTCCCGCCGCCCGTCGGCAACAGCACCTGGAAGTTCAACGGTTGGTGGTTGAGGACTCCTACACAGCGCCGCTATTTTTGTTAAACAGGACTGTTACGGTTTTAACAATTAGTTTCAAGTCATACATCAGGCTCCAGTTTTGTTGGTATTTTAAATCTAAACGGATGACATCTTCAAAATCGCGGACTTGAGAGCGACCGTTGACTTGCCATTCGCCGGTCATCCCGGGCTTGACATCCAAACGCTGCCACTGAGGGACTTCGTAGCGCTCAACTTCGTCTGGGGTAGGCGGTCTGGTGCCGACTAAACTCATTTCCCCTTTGAGCACGTTCCAAAACTGCGGCAGTTCGTCGAGGCTGGTTTTGCGCAAGATGCGTCCGACTTTAGTAATCCGCGGGTCGTTGTCATTTTTGAAAAATGCGCCAGAAGCCTGGTTTGTGATTTGGGCTTTCATGGCTTCGGCGTTGGTACACATCGATCGAAATTTCCAAATCCGAAATTCTCTGCCCATCCAGCCGCAGCGGGTTTGAGCAAAAAATATCGGGCCTGGATTGTCGATCGTGATGGCTGCGGCTATGGGTACGAGCAAAATTCCTGTAATCATCAAACCGACTATTGCCCCAACGATGTCTATCAGCCGTTTCACCCACGATTGCACTGAAGGGTGGGTCATCGGTAGCTGATTGTCCGAGCGGTGGGTCTCTGTGGGAGTTGAGGTTGCAGAGGGCTGCTCGATCGTCAGCACTTGATCTAGGCTGGTGAGAGCAAATACTGCCATCACCTGCGGCTTGAGGCTGCGGAGCACCAAGTCGCTGTCGCGCTGTTTGGCAAATTTCAGATTGCTGACTAAAGCACCGATCCCGCTACTGTCGATGAATGTCGTCTGACTGAAGTCTAGGACAATTTTGCTGGGAACGGTGCTTCCAGAGAAAAGTTGCTGGCAGGTTGTCTTGAAGTTTACGGCTTCAAGTACGCTCAAGCGCACGGGTATGTGAACTGAGGGAGTCTCGTCCAAGTATGTAACCCGAAAATCTGCCTCTGGGGTGTGACTGACCATGAAGTCCTGGTTTCAAATTTCAAGCGGATGTCTTTAGCCTATTCTGTCCTAGCAGCTCCACCTTTACCAAATATTGTTGTTAACAAAGGCTAGCTTTATACAAACTTTACAAAAACTGCTGAAAACTCTGTCGCCGAGCGCGAGCTCAAAGGCAAGGGTAAACTTTAATCTACCATTCCCAGTTTTGGCGGAAAGATTTTTGAACACAGCCGCTGCCAAACTTTGACATAGGAATCAAGATTTTTGTGGATTCAAGCCGATCGATCTTGTCGTTTAACAGGGAGGTCAACATTTAACCGTAACTGTTAACTTGAAAACCCCCGTACCAAGCGTCGGGGGATGAGATCAAGAATTGTAGACGTTTTCTGACTGGGAGGTTTCGCGGGTGATGGGTTTGACTTTGGCTTTGGCTTTGGCGGCGTTGCGTTTCAGGGCCTGGAGACGAGCTTCGTATTTAGCCCGCTGCTGTTTTTTGGAGGTTTGCTCGATTAAGGTTTTTAAGGCGCTGCCGAGGCTTTTGTAGGCGTTTGGGAGAGTGTAGCCGAAGCGGGTGGCTAGGGCGAGGGCTTTTTCGTCAGCGTCTACTGCTTCTTTTAAACTTTTCTCTCCGTTGTTTTTTTGGAAAAGTCTCCAGCCGGAGACGCCGCACAGGGATAGGGCCAGTACCAGCAGCAAGCCGTCTTGCACCCAAAGTTCGCCGACGGCGCCGCCTAAACCAATGGCGAGGGCTGCCATTTCCCAACCGTCTCTGGGGATGGTGTCGTTTTGGATTCTGGCGACTTCGTGCCAAAATAGGAGGTTGCGCTGATCCATTGCTAGCTGTTCCCAGCGGATCAGGTCTATTTGGATTTCTACCTGGTCTTTGCCTATTTCTTCGCTGCGGATCAGGGTAGGATTAACTTCTATTGTTTTTTCTACTGTTACCCAACTTTGGAGTTCTGGGGGCAGTATGTTTTTCAAGCGCCGGATCTCACTCATCTCGGCTCTTGCTGTAGAGGTTGCATAGGATGTCATAGCTCCGGCCTATTGATTTTCCAAAGGTTAATATGTGTCTATTTCTGGAGTATAGCAAACCTTGAATCAAAATCTAGTCTAGCAACGGGGGTCGATCGACCTTTTGGCAATTTTAGTTGATTTTACTCACGTAGGGCGATCGCAACTGCCGGCTCGATCGTTTCCTTTGGACTATTTCATCAACTGTTCGATTTCCTGTCGCAATTTCGACCAAGCCGACCAAACTTCAGGCTTAGAAGTTAGGCCTTTTTGAACTAAAACCACTCCCTCCAATACTTCAGCAATTTCGCAACCACCCTTCCGCAGAGCTTCGTCGGTAAAACGCACTCCCCCCCGAACTCTACCTCTGTCAACGGGAACTTTTAAATTGTTCTCCTGCAACTGCCACAAATCTAACAGCCCATAATCGATATCGACTACTTTTCCCTCTTCATCTTTCATCTGCATCACTTCTAAACGAATGCTGTTTCGCCTACCCGAAAGATGAGAGACTATATAACCGCTGGTGGAAACGCTAGCATCTTGGGGAATCAAATTTAAGACTTTTTTTATATTAGCTGCGTGTTGGAGTTTAGTGGGTAAAGATTGATAAACCCAAGGTTGAAACGAGTAAGGAGAAATAAAATACAAAGCTCGACCTGGAACGGATAAATAATGTCTTGCTAAAAAATACAAAACTATTCCGGCGACTGCGATTAAAGCTAAGCTGTTCTGCATTTAAACTACACAGTCAAAATTTGATAAAGTTCTTGTGGGGTGGGCGTCTCGCCCGCACAAAAAATGCAATTTAGATGTAGAACAGCTTACCTGCAAAACTATCAGAGTAACAGGGGAGGGAAATAAGGCATAAATCGACATCCCATCAAAAAATCTATGACGAAGTGTTGCCCTAAATGAATGTAAAATGGGTATGATAGTTGTCTGTCCATCAGCGAGGCGGTAGATGCGACTGACGGCATTGAATTTTGAAATAATCGACCGTGTATGCGGTGCCAAAATACTTGGTTAAATAAGCCGCGATTCTAGGTATCTAAGAAGCTTTTGTAGCGGATTATGCTACTGTTTAAAATAATATAAAAAAGATGGTTGCTAGGATTGTAACTTGACGCAATCCTATTTGATTATTCCAGTAGTCCAGGAGTTTGAATTTCAGGCTTTTTGCGGAACCAGATATTTTTTCTAAGCTTGACTGAATTTGTGCTTAAATTCGGAAATAGAAATAAATTTACCTTGGGTTTTAAGCTTGGTAAGATATTTTTCTAGTTTGTTAACCATTTTGCAGCCTGAGTCTTTTTTGACGTAACCCGGTAATTTAAACTGGGAAATATCTGTGAATTCCCAGGGATGAAAGTAGATGTTCAGATACGAGTCTGTTTCTAGGGTTAGCTTGGTTGCTAATTGTATCATTGATAGGGGGAAGTTTTTAAAGCTCAACCAAAATAAGGGAAATCTGATCAGAGGAGTAACTGAAATGGGAAGGTTGAGCAGTTTATTCGTATAATATGCAGTTCTGGGTTTAGATAGGTTGTTATATCTGCCGGGAATGTAGGTTGGATTCATTGACGAGTTGTATTCGTAGCCTGCTTTTTCTATTTCTATGTCGTCAATCGGCTGAAGTCTTGCCATCCTGAAGCCGGTGACTTGAGTATTAGTTATTTGTTCTAAAGTTTGTTTGGATTTTTGTAAATCTTCCCGGCAAAATTGAGAGTGGTAAAAGCCGTGAGAGGCGATTTCGTGGTGTTTTGAGAGTTCTCTGATTGTATCTCGATTGTGGAGTGCAAAGTTAGCTGTGACAAAAAATGTGGCTGTAATATCTAATCGGTCGAGAAGTGCAATAATATTTGACAATCCTCGGCTAGATATTTCAAATTTTATCTCGTCTTCCAGGGGTTGACCGTATTCTTCTGGGATGTCAAATTCTTCAATGTCAAAGCTCAACAATATTGATTTATTCATAGTAGCCTGCGCGGTCGTTCAATCTAATTTTAAATAAACAGCCCAGCATTTTCAGGGAATCTTTAAATATATTAACGTGAGAAACTTTGTACAGGTGTTGCTGAGAAACTTTGGCGGAAATTTCTCCAATTGTATATCCTTTTTTTTTTGCTAAAAAAAGCAGTTCTGCATCAAATGAAAAGCCAGTAAGTGTTTGTCTTTTAAATATTTCTTGGGCAGGTATTTTTTTAAAGCCTTTGAGTCCGGCTTGCATATCTTTATATGGGAGATTGAGGATTGCTCGGGAAATTAAGTTAAATATTTTGCCTGATATTTTTCTGAGTAAGGTAAGATTTCGGAAGTTTTCTCGATCGAGGTTTCTGCAACCAATGACGATATCAAATTTTTCTAATTTTTTTACTAAGGCTTCGAGGTGTTCTAAGGAGTAAGCTAAGTCGCCATCCATGAAGCAAATGCAGTCGGCGTCTAAATATTCGCATCCTTTTTTGACGGCATACCCTTTGCCTTTACGGTTGCTGTAAGAAAGTAGTTTGATGTGATGTGTGGGGAAAGCTTTGAGTTGATTTTCGATGATTTGCAGTGTATTGTCGCTCGAGCAGTCATTAACAATGATAAAATTGTAAGCCGGATTTTTTTGAGAAAATTCTAAAATTCTGTTAAAGGTTTGCTCTATGCAATTTGCTTCGTTGTAAACAGGCAGAATTACCGCTATCTTCATCATGGTTATTGGCTCGTGCTTTCGCAGAAGTATGCTATCATTTCGGGGGGGGGAAATCCCAAATAAAAAAATTAGAGGGAAAACTTCGGGCAAGAAATAAGCATTGTCAACTTTGGGGCTGGGTTGCGGGAAAAGTGCGATCGAGATAAATTGTATCATGCTGGAGTTGAGCCTGCTCATCTTTACGGAAAACGCGGGCGATCGACAATCTAGATGCTCCCAGCATCTGGACCAAACAAACCCTCATACTGCCGCCTGAACCTTTTACCTCATGAGGTTGTAATTGTCAATGGTAAATTATTTAGTTAACAAATTGCCGGAGTATTTTCAACCGGGTATTAAGCTTCGCAAAAAACCCATTATTAGCTTTTTACTAGCATTTTTCCTAACGTTCATCACTTATCAAGTAATCTTAGAAATCATCACAGTACAAATTCCGATTTTCGGCTTTCACGATATAGTTTACCTTCAGAATCCCCGGGAAATACCGCCGCAGCGGCGAGACTTTCCCGGCGACTACAGCCAGCAAAATTTGGAACCTTTTTTAGATTATTTAGTTAGTCATAACTATTGGTTTTTGTCATCCCAAGAGCTTTACGAGTATTTCATAGCAAATCCCAAAAAGTCGGTGCCGAGTGAATATCGCGATCGCCCAAAAGTTATGATTACTTTTGACGACGGAAATAAAAGCATTTATACGCACTTACTGCCGATTCTAGAAACACTCGAAAATAAATACGGCAAAAAAACCAAAGTAGTTGTATTTATCAACTCCGGCTTCTTCGGCCATCATGAATCGCTCATAAAAAAGGTAACTTGTCAAGACTTGAGAGACGGAATGCAAAAAGGTTTTTATGATATTCAATCCCACGGACTGAATCACCAAAATTTAACAAAAATGTCTCTGACAGCATTAGACCGAGAATTATCTGAAGATCAAATTAGACTGAGGAAATGCACCCAAGATTTAGACCCAAATCGAACAGTCGCCTCACACATAGCCTACCCGTTTGGCGCTGTCAACAAACAAGTTGACAAATACGTTTCCAAATATTTCTCATCAGGATACTTGTACGACAGTTCAAAATTAAAACTGTGGTTTTTTCCACCCAATAAATACCGAATTTCGAGGTTGACAGTCAATAAAAAATACTCCGCAAAAAGACTCATCAACCTAGCTTCAGGAAGCTGGCTGCACAAATTAATTGGCAAATAAGCCGGAGATATTCTATTATTTTTGAACAAAAAAGATGTGTAGTAATATCCTGTGCCGTAAATTAACCGTTATTCCCCTCCGGCTTAGGTTCACCATTATCTATCAAAAAGTGCAAGAACTCCAGTAAACCCGCCCCGGCCGATATCTTGCGGTCAACCAACCGTACTTGATATAAATTAGAATCCCAAACATCAGAGGTAAAAGACATGGTGAAACAAGAAAATAGTTTAGCAGTTGCTGCCGTTTCCCAACGCGCAGACGCGCTGGATGCCCTGCGCGGACTAGCAGTTTTAGCGATGGTTTTATCCGGTACAATAGCCCGGAAAACATTGCCGGCGTGGATGTATCACGCCCAACTGCCACCGCCGGACCACATTTTTAATAACAAACTACCGGGATTAACCTGGGTTGATTTAGTTTTCCCCTTCTTTTTGTTTGCAATGGGGGCCGCGATACCGCTATCTTTGTCGCGCCGCATCGCCAAGGGGTGGGATACAAAAAAAGTGATTTTATCTATTTTGCAAAGAGGCTTTTTATTAGGGTCATTTGCGATATTTCTCCAGCATATTCGACCTACTGCAATTAACGCAGACGTATCCATCCCGCAGAAGTGGTGGATTGCCTTGTGCGGATTTTTGATATTATTTTTTATGTATGTTCGCTGGCCATCCAAATGGTCTTTGTGGCGGCAAAGAGCGTTGACGCTTGCTGCTTGGAGTGCTGGGATTGGCTTCGTATCTCACATCAAATATCCCAACGGTGTAGGCTTTACTTTCAATCGCAGTGATATTATCTTGGTGGTACTAGCAAATATGGCCGTTTTCGGCTCTCTAATTTGGCTGTTTACTCGTTCAAATACGTGGTTGCGAGTGGGATTTTTGGGTTTTGTATTCGCGATGCGATTGGCATCTCGTACAGATGGTTGGATTAAATTAATTTGGTCCGCATCTCCTGTACCTTGGATTTTTCAATTTGATTATTTGAAGTATTTGTTTATTGTGATTCCCGGTACTATTGTCGGGGATTTGCTTTGTCGGTGGATACAGTATTCTTCCCCAGAAGAGGCGAGAGATTCTAACTGGAAGAGTCCGCGATATTTCAGCATTGTGATTCTGATGTTTGCTGTCAATTTAGTTTTGTTGGTTGGGCTGCAAGCTAGATGGGTTTGGCAGACTTCGTTAGTGACGCTTGCGATGTGTGTATGCGGTTGGTTTTTGTTGATAAATCCGGGGAATGTGACGGAAAATTTACTGAACCGCCTTTATAAATGGGGTTTTTACTGGCTGGTTTTGGGTTTGCTGTTTGAGCCTTATGAAGGGGGTATCAAGAAAGATTCGGCGACGATGAGTTACTTTTTTGTCACAACGGGAATGGCGATTTTTATGTTAATTGGGTTGACGGTAATTATCGATGTGTTTCAAAAGAAAAGGTGGTTGCAGTTATTCGTTGATAATGGGTTAAATCCGATGATCGGCTATGCGGGATTTGCGAATATTATCTGGCCGATTTTGGTTTTAACTGGATTGGAAACAGCGATCGTACAAATGACTTCAACAAGTCCGTTTCTGGGGTTTTTGAGGGGGTTTGCGTATACGGCAATCTTGGCGTTAATTGTGGTGGTGTTTACGAGGTTGAAACTGTTTTTGAGGACGTGAGAGAATTAAAGGGCGATCGCATCTTCACGTCTGGTAAATATAATTTCCTCATCAGCTTGCCTAAATTCAATGTTAAACTTATCAAACACAACTTCTCGACCCAAAAGCATGACATCTGCTATATTGTTTTGTATCCAAGCAGCAGGAACCATCAAAGTTTGTCCGTCAATTGTCATTTCAATCTGTCGCAAAACATACTCAACTTGTCCGCCGATTGTTTGACCGACTAATATCTGTTCTCCATCGGCTAAAGCATATCCCAAATCTTGACCTGCTTTCAATGAAATTATACTAAAATCTGCTCCTGAATCTACGACCATAGTAGCATTCATTATTAACTCTTTATGCTTGAGGTTTACTTGATAGGTAGGCGACCACTCATGAGTGCTGACTGTGCGGAAATAAATCGGTAAAATCACAATAGAGCCAGTAAAACCCGGAACTAAGTAAATAGAAAAAAGCTCTCCAGATGCTTCTGCCAACTGTAAAACTTTGCGCAAGTTTTCACTATTAGCGATAATGCCGTTAGCATTGTAAGCAACATATTGATGGGCATACTTTTTCAATTGCTGGCGATTGCGGTTCAGCCATTTCAGCATGGCGCGGCTTTCGCTTTGAGAAGGAGTTTTGTTCATAGATTATGCTGTTTTTGACTGTGGATATTCGCCGATCGACTACAGGGAGTTATGCTTTTATGAAAGCGACTTCATAATCCCGCTTTCTAACTGATAAATTGCTGCCATAATTCCGGTTTCAGGATTTGTGAGCAGAGACTTTTTGACATCTTTCAAGTAACCTACAAGGTGTTCGCGCAAAATCGGTCTTTCCACTTTCACGGTGCGATCGTAATCCCACAAATCCCACATGATAATCCCGACACCGACAATCGGATCGATTAAACCTACTCCCAACTGACTCGCAACAGTACCGCCTGTTTTTGTTGCCATTTTGGCGGCGGCTTTGCTGGCAACTTTTGCCGTAACTTTGCTGCCAATTTTTGTGGCCATTCCCAAAATTAACGGCTTAGCAATTAAGTAGCCGCTGCCGCCAACTAATACTTTTAATGATAAATTCGAGACGTTTCCTTTATCGCTAATCGTGGTGGCAATATCGTTGAGATATTTGTCCCACTGTACTTGCGGTATGTTATAATTATTTTGAACTACTTTCACATTCTTGCTAACTTCTGCTATGTACAAGTTAGCAGTATCTTGAGTAATCAATTGAAACCGCATTTGAGCGCTTCTCGGCACCAGGACGCGGTTGGCAAATTCTCTTTGAAAGTCTTCGGTTAATTTTTCCGAAACAGCTTGAGATGCTGCATTCATGTCAAACCTATTGAGTACGGCAGATTTGAGGAAGTTGAAAGGTACGGTAAACTCCATCTTTTTTTGATTGAAGTAATCGAAGTACCAATCGAGAAAACTGCTGTCAACTCGCGCGATTACTTCGGTTTCCCATTTGTCCAATTCTTTAGATGCGAAAGTTTCGGCAGTTGTACGGGCTGTTTCGATCGCACTTTTTACATCTTGGTTGACTTTGCTAAAATCGTGCGGCGGCGAGACTACAACTGCTGTGGTTGCAGTATTTGTTAATGACTTGGAAATGATAAAGTTACCTAACAGGGGAATGATGACTACCAGAATGACGATCGTCCAAATCATCGGTGTCACTGTTTTGATAAACTGAGCGATAACTTTGAGGCGCTCTGTTTTCTCTGAATAGGTGATTTTTTCCTTGTCCTGATTCATGGCGGTTGCTCAATTGATGGGAACTAATGGCTAGTTTTGATTATAGGCGGCGTTTCCTGAATTGTGTTACGGGCGTGTGGGTTGGGATTATGCTCGAAAGCGAATCGGCAAAATCTGAACAGAAGCACAGCGGCGGGGAACTAAGTAAATTACAAAAATTTCTCCTGAAGCTTCGGCTAATGCCAAAACTTCTTGCAGATTTTCACTGTGAGCGATTAATCTATCGGCATTGTGGGCAATATATTGATTGCAATATAAATCTAATAACATCCGGCGGTTGCGGTGGAGCCATTTCAGCATTTCACGGCTTTCGGTTGGAGAAGGTGTTGTACTCATATATTTTGCTGAATATAAAAATTAGTGTCATAAAAACGGCTGGCTAGTTTCGATTATAGGCGATCGTACTTGCGAGCGTGTGGGGGAAGTGTGGAAAAGTTGAGGAAAAAGTGCGTAAAGCGAAGCTATCCCAAAGAAAATCGCGATTTTTTTATTGTTGACTGCATAGAAATTAAAGTGGTACTATGCTTGAATATATCTCAAGCTGTCAATATGACCTTAGATCCTTTCCTCCGCAAGCTAGCAGCCATAAATCAAGCTTTATCTGCCCTTTCAGCAGAAACCTGCACTGCGCCTGGATGCAATCAACCAGTTTCAAAACCCGGTCACAAATTATGCTATGAGCATTGGAAAGCTAACAATACTCAACCCGTGTCAGCGCCCAAACCTAAACCTCAACAATCTTCGGCCCCCTCACTTCTCTCCGCTACCAGCATCAGCGAGAAACTAGAAATATCAAAGCACAAAGTCAACCCAATTTTAGCAGAGTTAGGATTAGTAAACAAAGAGCGCAACGGCTGGGTAGCCACTAAGCGGGGAATCGGTTTTGGGGCGGTGCAAAAAACCTACCCTCAAGACAACACTCCTTATGTGCTTTGGCCAGAATCTATACTGACCAATCAAGTTTTTCTAGCGACTATTGAGAGTCTTAAAGGTGACAATTCAGAACAGAGCACAACAGAAGTAAACACAAAGCTAGGGTTCCGCGAGAAGTTCCGGGCGAGTGCACAGCATCGAACAACCGACGGTCATTTTGTGCGGTCTAAAGCTGAAGTTTTGATTGATAATTGGCTCTATATGGCGGAGCTAGTTCACGCCTATGAACGCCGACTACCCATAGAGGAAGAAGCTTACTGTGACTTTTATATTCCTGGGGGAAAGGTGTATATTGAATACTGGGGATATGAGAACAACCCGGAGTATGTGGCGCGTAAGAAAGTGAAGCAAGAACTATATCAGAAGTACGAACTCAACCTGATTGAGTTAACAGATGAACACATCAAGAATTTGGATGATTATTTGCCTAGAATGTTATTAAAATTTGGCGTAATTGTAACTTGATTTGAAAGTGCGCACTCTTCATCCGCGTTAATCTGCGTTAATCTGCCTATATCAGCGGTTCATAAAAAAAATAAAAGAGCGATCGCCCTTGAAGCGTGCCTCAAACTTCATAATCCTTATCGGATTATCTTTTAGCCTGCTTTACTTAACACAAGCAGAATGTACTGGTCAAGACTAACTCCTTCCATTTCCGCTTTTTCTGCTAAACTCAAATGTAGAGATTTAGGAATCTGTAAAGATAGACTTCCACTATACTCAACTTCCGTTGCAGGTAAAGGAATCTCATCGCCGCACTCATAAGCAGTCTCTATCCACAATTCCCTAGCTTCCTGAATATTCTCCATCGCTTCGGACAAAGTTTCACCCTGAGACATACAGCCAGGAAGGTCTTTTATTATAGCTGTATAACCTTCAGCTTCTGGATAAAAACTGATAGCATATTTCAGGCTCAAGTAATAATCTAGAGATTTAAGCTTGACTTTCATCTTCTGATTCATCGCTCCATTCCTCTAACTTCAATAATGCCACAATTTGCCTGACGTAGACTCCTTTTACCTTCTGACCGCCCTTTTTAGGGACTGTAATCTTTAATCCATCGGCATTTCGGAAAGAATGATGACTTCCTTTCGATCGCTTTTCTTCAAACCCAAAAGCAGTTAGGATATAGCACACATCGTCAAACCGCACTTCAGACGGGTTTGATAAAAATTGTTCTATCAGTTTTCCTAACTTACTCATATTAACCAAATTTTCCGACTATCTATCACAGCTTTCCAGGACTTACGCAGTGATAACGATTTTTTGTCATTCTGAGCGATAGCCAAGAATCTCAAGGTCTGATACTACCGTTACAATGCGTAAGTCCTGTTTCATTAGGGGGTTGTACTTATATCTAATAAGTTATTGTAATCCTCTTCGCTCTCTAGGGAAGGAATTTCAATATTTAAAAGAGACATATAACGATGACATATTTCTCTCGCCTCATCGATCAGTTTTTGCAACCCATCTTTTTCAAGCCTAGTCATCTCTTCAGGCATTGGCACTAAGGGCAAGTTTTCATCTTCCTCATTTTTTAATATATTCCTGTTTTTTTGCCTAACATCTAAAGCTTTTTTATATTTAACAAGTTCTGCCTTGTCATAGTGAGCTATTGCTTTGTCTCTCTGATTAAAAAGTATTTTTTTGAATCCATCTAGATTCGGATCGTAATCTTTGTCCTCCGCTTTTTTATCTGTGAATTTAATTTGGTCTTTCTTTAATTGTTTTCTGTCTAACTCACCTATTTCCTGGGATGTCTTTTTCCATGAGTTATAATTACTCTCAACAATGTTTAAAATTTTGGGAACGCTTACAGCATCGTTATGTGAGTCATATACTTGACACAAATATAATACAAACAGGTCGCGAAATCCCAAGCTAGTCATCGTCCAGAAATGAGGTGCTTTAGCGTATTTTTCTGGCGTACTACCCAAACCATAAAATAAATCATAAGCTACCGACAAATAGTATTGAGCCTTCGATAGCCTAGCATCAATAGAGTGAATCATATCACTAAATTCTTCTTGTTCAACTGTCATTTTGATAGCCTTTTATTGATGAAATTATAAAGTAGGGTAGGGATTACCTACCCCACTTATATAATTATAGCGGTTTTTACAGCAGTGAAAACCGGAAGTAGATGAGCTAGAGATTAAACCTGAGCCTCATTCTTCACCAAATTACCCCAACCCAAATCCTTCAGCGAATTATTCCGGCGCAGCGGACGAGTCACCAACTCCAGAATATCCCGCGCATTCCCAAACCCGTGAATCTGAGCAAAAGTAAACTCAACCGACCACTTAGTATTAATTCCCCGCGCTTCCAAAGGATTAGCGTGAGCCATACCGGTAATCACCAAGTCAATATTCTGCTCGTAAATCCGCTGAAGCTGATTGTAATTGTCTGGTTTCTCCACAATCCGAGGAGTAGGAACTCCCATCTCGTGACAAGTTTTTTCTAACAAAGCTAACTCGGCCGCCTGATAGCGTTTGTCCATGTAAGGAATGCCAATTTCCGGGCAAGTCATGCCGCAGCGAATCAAGAAACGTGCTAAAGAAATTTCTAGCAAATTGTCACCCATAAAGAAGACTGATTTGCCGCGAATGATTTGCAGGTAATCTTCCAAACCAGCCCAAATTTGCGCTTCCCGTTCGTCTAAACCTTTTGGTTCAATTCCCAACACTGAGCAAATCTTTTCAATCCAAGCGCGAGTTCCGTCAGGTCCGATCGGGAATGGCGCACCAATTAGCTTACACTTGCGGCGGCGCATCAACGTAGAAGCGGTACGCGACAAGAACGGATTCATGCCAGATACATAATATCCTTCTTCTAATACTGGCAATTCCGTGTAGCGCTTGGAAGGAAGCCAACCGGAAACTTTGATTCCTTGCTTCTTCAATTCTAGAGTTAGCTGAGTGACAACCGGATCGGGCAAAGAACCGAAAAGTACCAGCGGTGTGTGCTTGACATATTCCGATTCATCTGCTGCAACTTCCTCTTTTTTCTTGCCGAAATTCAGCAGTTGAGAGATAGCATTGCGTTCTTGTTTCTGAGATTCCATCACGGGCGCTTTCTCAGGACATTTAGCAGCCATAGCTGCCAAAACGGTATCTTCTCCTTGAGTAAAGGCGTAATCCAAACCGTTAGCGCGAGCCGTGACGATGGGAATGCCAATTTCTGCTTCGAGTTTGGGCGCTAACCCTTCCAAATCCATTTTGATAATTTCAGTAGTGCAAGTGCCGATCCAGACAATTACACTGGGGTTACGATCGCGCTTAATTTGCAAGCACAGTCGCTTCAACTCGTCATAGTCGTTCAACTGAGCGGAAATATCGCCCTCTTCCAATTCAGCCATCGCATAGCGAGGCTCAGCAAAAATCATCACGCCCATTGCGTTTTGCAAGAAATAGCCACAAGTCTTGGTACCGATTACCAAGAAAAAGCTATCTTCAATTTTTTGATAAAGCCAAGCTACGCAGCTAATCGGACAAAAAGTGTGATAATTCCCAGTTTCGCATTCAAAGTTTAAAGCTTCCGGTTCATTAGTAGTAATAGCAGTCATATCTCAAATCTTCTCCCTTTAAATTGTTTTTCGTCTCGAACAGGACTTACGCCGGAGCGAGGAAATACCTGTATTTTGCGATCGCATCTCTTGCTGCGGGCAGGAATAGGTTGTTCTTCGTCTCGATCGCGCTTTCGCAGGAGCGAGAAAACATCTGTTTTTGGCGATCGCGCTTATCAAAGCGAACAATAATAGAAATACCTGGTTTTGGCGTAATTCCTTTGAAAAATAGATGCAGCTTGCCTCAATATTTCCGCAGCAGCAGCATCCAAAATTTGAGCTAAAAAATTCTGCGCGAGGGCATATAATCCCTCACAGCAGGGATTTAGTGTTATTCAACTCACTAAGGCAAAAAGCCTTTTGGCAGTTGTGAGTTTGAGCTAATTAAAAATTAACAACTCGCCACTCACAACTTACAAATAGAGCGGGAAACTTCCAGACTAGAAGAGACTCCGCCGATCGCCACAACCTCACTTAAAATCCGACAAAAAGCCCGAAATTTCTTCATCGTCATCGTCGGAATCCAAATCGCCGAGACCGAGAGCATCTAAATCATCTTCGTCAGGATCTCCGGTAGTTGCTTCTCCCAGATCGTCAAGTCCGAGATCGTCGAGGTCATCGTCATCAGATACAGAGAAATCGTCAATACCGTCTTCGTCCAAGTCGCCCAGATCCATGTCTAGGTCATCTGAGGTCGGTGCCCCAAACGGATCGGGTATTTCTTCGGCGACAAAATCTTCATCTTCTTCCCCAAACGGATCGGATATGGCCGCTTCGAGATCCCCAGAGGTCAAAGTCCCAAATTGCGAGACTTCTTCTTCATCGTCATCGCCGAGGTCGAGACCGCCCAAAGCCGAAGCTTCTTCATCGTCATCGCCGAGGTCGAGACCGCCCAAAGCCGAAGCTTCTTCATCGTCATCGCCGAGGTCGAGACCGCCCAAAGCCGAAGCTTCTTCATCGTCATCGCCGAGGTCGAAGTCAGATACGGCGTCTTCCTCATCGTCGCCCATATCGAAGTCGGAGATCGCTTCTTCCTCGTCATCGTCCAGGTCGAGACCGTCCAAAGCCGAGGCTTCTTCCTCGTCATCGTCCAGGTCGAAGTCGGAGACCGCTTCTTCCTCGTCATCGTCCAGGTCGAGACCGTCCAAAGCCGAGGCTTCTTCCTCGTCATCGTCCAGGTCGAAGTCGGAGACCGCTTCTTCCTCGTCATCGCCCAGGTCGAAGTCGGAGACCGCTTCTTCCTCAAACTCCAAGGATTCCTCCTCGGAGCTAAGTGCTGACGCTGCTGCTGCCAGACCGGCGACTCCGGCGACTCCGGCGACTACTCCGGCTGCTCCTAAAGCCGCACCGCCCAATTTATTAGATTTGGCATCAGCGGGTGCAGCTTGCTCGATCGGGGCTGTGGGTGCTGCTGTCGCTGCGGGTGCTGTCGCTGCGGCTGCGGGTGCTGTCGCTGCGGGGGCTGCTGTGGCTGTGGCTGCTGTGGCTGTGGCTGCGGGGGCTGCTGTCGCTCTGGCTGCGGGTGCTGTCGCTGCGGGGGGTGCTGTCGCTGCGACTGCGGGTGCTGTCGCTGCGGGGGGTGCTGTCGCTGCGGCTGCGGGTGCTATGACAGTTGGAGATTGGCCGGCCGTCTGTGGCGCGGTATTTGAGGGCATACCTAGTGCCATGTCCGGGTCAAAATTTAGTCCCAACACTTCGATCAGGCTGTCTGCATCCGCCTTAAGTTTTGAGAAGGGCAGCATTAGTTGCTGGAGTTCCGGCTCCAGGGCAGCGGCAATTCCCAGGATGAGGTAAGAAACAGGCCTTTTCCCGCCGTCGGGTGTGGCGACCGTGTTGTCAGCCGTCATGTGCAGGAGCAGCCAAGCCCGATTTACCTGGTAGTAGTCCAACCACTTCTGTTTGAGAGCAACTGAAAAAGTATCAAAAAAAGCCATAACCTCTTTATCCTCATCCTGATCGCTAGACCTATTAAACCATCATCAGGTCTAGCTCATCTTCCTCCTTCTTGACCACTGGTTGCACTGGATTTAGATAAAAATCTGAAAGCAAGGAGAATAATTCGCGATCGGGCAAGTCGTTGGGCACTACTCCTTCGGGCATTGCCAAAATCTGGTCGGCGATGTTGAGGTAGTAATCGCAGACGTAATTCAGGGAAGAATCGGTCTCGGCCATCTCAAACAAAGTTTTGCCCTTGACGCGAGAAACGCGGATGTCTTCAATCAGGGGCAGCACTTCCAGCACCGGCATGGGTACGGAGTCTATGTACTTCTCGATCAAGTCGCGCTTGGAGGTGCGGTTGCCAATCAAACCGGCGAGGCGCAACGGGTGAGTGCGGGCTTTTTCGCGGACTGAGGCGGCGATGCGGTTGGCTGCAAATAAAGCGTCGAACCCGTTGTCGGTAACAATCATGCAGTAGTCGGCGTAGTTTAATGGGGCTGCAAAACCGCCACACACTACGTCGCCGAGCACGTCGAACAGGATGATGTCGTATTCCTCGAAGGCATTGAGTTCTTTGAGCAGTTTGACTGTTTCGCCGACTACGTAGCCGCCGCAGCCAGCTCCGGCGGGAGGGCCGCCTGCTTCTACGCAGTCAACGCCTCCGTAGCCTTTGTAGATGACATCTTCGGGCCAAACGTCTTCGTAGTGATAGTCCTTTTGCTGAAGGGTGTCAATAATTGTGGGGATCAAGAAGCCCGTGAGCGTAAATGTGCTGTCGTGCTTTGGATCGCAACCGATTTGCAAAACTTTCTTGCCGCGGCGGGCGAGGGCAACGGAGATGTTGCAGCTTGTTGTCGATTTGCCAATTCCACCTTTTCCGTAAACTGCGAGTTTCACTCTTTGTTCTCCTATAGGTTTCTATCAAAACTATCGGGGCTGGGGTTTCACGCTTTTTTGCGATCGCCCAACTGCACCCAACTGCAATACCCAACTGCCATCCCCAACCGCCATGCTATTCCTGTCAATTTGGGAGTCGGCGCAAGTTAGCTCCTTGAAAGCATTATTAGCTAACTTGCCACGAAAAGAAAGGGGGCGACCAAATGAAAATGCTAGTAAATTTGTTTATTTTGCATCTTTGGGAATCTTAGCTGTTTTTTTGACTTGCAAATCTATTTTTATCAAATTTTTACCTTCTAAATTAGTTTTAGAATACTTTTTTAATATAAAGAGGTACAAAAATAAAACAAAAATTAACTTCTCAAACAATCTGGGCTTTTGGCTTTCGGGCTAGGATGCAGACAGTTGATGGCTTGTGCTGCTCGCCTCGAACGGGCACAAAGGCGCTGGTGGATGAGGCAAACGGGAGAGTGAGTTCGGCTCAGTTGGGTCTGGGGAGGGCAAAGTTATACCATTTGAGATTTGAGATTTGAGATTTGAGATTGGGAAAGAGTGATTTTGCTGGGGTTTTGAGTGTTATGTAAAAAATTGTGAATTTTTAGGAATTGGCGGGCGAGGGGAGATTGGGGGAGAAGGGGAGGGGGAGAGTGGGAGATTGGGGGAGTGGGGGAGAGTGGGAGTGGGGGAGATTGGGAAAATCTTCCTTCTTCCTTCAACATCTGACTAATGACTAATGACTAATGACTGCTGGCTATCGGAATCTCGATCGCAAACTCAGTGCCCCGCCCATCTTCCGAAACGCAATCGAGCCGCCCCCCGTGCTGTTCCACAACTAAATGGTAAGAAATCGACAGTCCCAACCCAGTGCCCTTGCCTACTGGTTTGGTAGTAAAAAACGGGTCAAATAATTGGCGACGAATGTCATCAGGTATGCCCCCGCCGTTGTCGGAAATTCGGATCGCCACAAAACCGGGGTCAACAACTTCAGTGCGAATTGTAATAGCCGGAACACTCAATTCAGAACTAGGAATTGGCGACTGTGTATTTTTCCCATTTCCCTTTGCCCATTGGCCTTTCTGGATTGCTTCATCAATCGCATCAATAGCATTGCCGATAATATTCATGAACACCTGATTGATCTGACCGCCACAGCACTCGATCAGGGGCAAATTACCGTATTCTTTAATAATGTCAATAGCTGGATGTGCGCCGTGAGCTTTGAGCCGATGCTGCAAAATCAACAAAGTGCTGTCGAGTCCCTCGTGAATGTCAACGAGCTTGATGTTAGATTGATCGGATCGCGAAAAATTGCGCATCGACACAACTATTTGGCGGATGCGCTCTGTTCCTACTTGCATAGAAGACATGATCTTAGATAAGTCTTCTACCAAAAAATCGACTTCCATCTGTGCTGCTGCTTCCCGAATTTCCGAGACTGGTTCGGGATAGTGCTGCTGGTAAAGTTCCAAGAGTTGGAACAATTCTTTGATGTAGTGGCTGGCGTGGGAAAGGTTGCCGTAGATAAAATTAACAGGATTGTTAATTTCGTGAGCGATACCGGCAATCATTTGTCCCAAAGAAGACATTTTTTCGGTTTGCACTAATTGAGTTTGAGTTTGCTGCAACTTTCGTACAGTTTGCTCTAATTGCTGCGCTTGATTTTTCAAGCAAGCTTGCTTTCGCCGCAGCGCTTCTTCGACTCGCTGGCGCTTGATAATATCCCGTCTCAACAATTCATTGGATTCTAAAAGTTGAGCGGTGCGTTCTTCAACTTGTTTTTTTAAGTCGTCGTGAGCTTGGCGCAGGGCTTCTTGGGCCCGCTGCCGCTCTAAAATTTCTTGCTGCAAAAGTTCGTTGGCTTCCTGCAATTGGGTGGCTCTATCGTCAACTGCTTGCTGCAAAAGCTCGATCGTCCCGTACATTTCAGATTGGTTAAAAACTTGCGGCAAACTTGTCAGAGAAACAACGCCCAAAAGTTCTCCCTGGCTGCCAACTACTACCAAACGGCGGACGCAGTGCCGCTGCATGGACTGGTGGGCACTCCAGAGGGAATCGCCGGGAGATATGCAAAATAAAGGCGCACTCATGGCCTCAGTTGCCGATATTTGGGAGAGGTTTAATTCTAGGGCGTGAAACTGCACGATATCGCGTTCGGTGACAATGCCGATCGGAATTTGGTAATTTTGTGTTGGTACGATCGCCCGATCGGGATGCTGAATTTGCTCTTGGACAATGACGACGCAACTAACTCGATGCTTGACCATGAGCTGGGCTAAATCGAGGACTGAGGCAGTTTTTGGGGCAGAAATGACTTCTTTGGTCATGACATCTGCTGCACAGCGCAAATTGGTTAGCAAGTTAATCGGTTGTAGGGCTTCGTGAATGGCTTCGCGGGTGATGATGCCCAGAAGTCGCGAGTCCTCGTCCACTACGGGCAAATGCCGGATCTGATGCTGGCGCAAGGTGAATATAGCTGTGAAAATATCTTGAGACTCGGATTGTTTGAGGGTAATGGGCGATCGAGTCATTACGTCCGCAATTGTCAGTCCTACCGTACAAGCTGCGAGGGTAGTTAGCTTGACGATATCCCGTTCTGTAAAAATGCCGATCGGCCGATTATCTTCCACGACTAACACGCAACTGCGCTTGGCGGCGCTAGCAACAGCGTTTGGTTTTTCGCCACAAAGCTGACAGGAGACCCGCATCGGGTTCATGAGAGCCAACACTTGGGCGATCGGGGTTTCTGGAGCGACGGTGAGGGGGTGGCGGTCGATCGCCCAATCTAAAGGTGAGGAGTAGAGCGGCTGGCTGTTGGGCCGTCCGGCGGGTTCTGATGATTTAATTACCGACAACTGCGGGGCTAAATCTAGGAAATGCTGTAAATGTTCTTCTTGTAGCATGATTATTAATTTTACTTAATGAATTGTTACAATTTTGCTGGCTGGGGTTGGCAGACTTAGCATTAGTTAACCGGGTCACAGATGCTCGATCGCCTAAAATCTGATTGCTAGAACACCCTTATTTAATTTTTATTTTTTAAATCCTATGTCGTGGACGCCATTAAGTCATCGAATTCATCACTTGCCACTGATCCTTGCGGGCCCGATTTTGCGCCGGACTGAAACTCAGGCCGTGACAGTTTGGCTGGCTCTGAAAGCACCCCGCCGAGTCGAACTCAAGGTTTATTCGACAGAGGGCGGAACCGGCGAAATTGTCGGGGTGCCGTTACTCCAAGGTGCGAACTCTACCGTGCAGCTCGGCAAATACCTGCACGTAGCGGCGGTGACTGCTAAACCGATCGACGGCAAAGTCTTGACATCCGGGCAAATTTATGCTTATGACATCGAGTTTGCTGGGAGTCGCGAGTCGAACGTCGGGGTTGCAGTCCCAGAAAATGAGAAAGAAAATCTCATTTCTTGCCTGTGGCCTGCCTCCCCTGATTTGTCGGCTTTGGGGCCGGAGACGATTAGTTATTTCGCTCACCAGTTGCCCACTTTTGCCCTGCCGCCGCAGGATTTAAACTATTTGCGTATCGTTCACGGTTCTTGTCGCAAGCCCCACGGAGACGGCAGAGATGCGCTGCCAATCTTGGATAATTCGATCGAACAGTTTGCAAGTACGGCAAATAGCAGGCCCCACCAACTGTTTTTAACGGGCGACCAAATTTACGGCGACGACGTTGCCGATGCGATGCTGTGGGCTTTGACTGATGCTGGCGATACCCTGTTGGGCTGGGAAGAGAGTCTACCCCTGATGGATGATGCCCAAATTAAAAATAATTTGTGTATCAGTATACCTAAAAATGCGGAAAACGAAAATGCAGTTGGCCAAGAGAGGGAAATTTTTAGAGAGTCGCCAATTCAGAAACCGTCTGATGCTGAGTATGAGTCCAAAAAACCAATTGAGTTACAGCCGGGGACTCGCAGCGATATTGCCAGAGATTTTGGCGGCTTTACGGCGATGTTGGTGAATAAACCCAACAATGCTAAAAGTCACTTGTTTAGCTTGGGCGAATATTATGCGATGTATTTGTTAGTTTGGTCGCCGGTACTTTGGTGCGAGCGTTTTCCGAAGGGTAAGGATATTTGTCCAACTTCTAAGCAGGCAAAAGTCTGGGATAGAGAAGTTGTTGAACTTGACGGTTTTGCTCGCAATTTGTGGAGGGTGAGGAGGGCGCTAGCGAATATTCCTAGTTATATGATTTGCGATGACCACGATGTTAGTGACGATTTGTATTTGAATCGAGAGTGGTGTTACCGTGTGCTGGGGAAGCCGCTGGGCCGGCGGGTGGTGCAGAATGCTTTGCTGGCTTACGCTGTGTTTCAGGCTTGGGGAAATACGCCCGCACAGTTCGATCGCGAAAAACCGGGAGATAAATTATTAACAACTGCTGAAAAATGGTCGGATTCTGCTGGTACGGATGTTTCTGCTTGGGAGGAGGCGGCTTCGTATTTGGGAATTCCAGGGCTAGATCCGAAAACTCATTTGCCTAAGTTGAAATTAGACGAAGATGTTTTTATTTTGGATCGGGAGGGCGAGGGTGTAAGTGAGGTTTTGAATTGGCATTTTACTGTAAGAAGTTTTAAGCACGAGGTGATTGTGTTGGATACGCGGAGTTGGCGCGGGTATCCGGTGAAAAGCGCGATCGATCCGCCGATGCTTTTGACTCACAAAGGTTTTGAAGAGCAAATTCAGAAACCTTTGAAGGAGACTGAGTTGCTGAATAAAACTGGGGAGTTTGAGATAGAGGCGACGCTGGTAGTTGTGCCGACTAATTTGGTGGGTTTGTGGATTATTGATGCGGTGCAAAAACGGGAGGTTGAACAGGGGAAAGTTTTTAATAGCGATGCGGGGGATGCTTGGAATTTTCACGACTTGGCTTTTGTGAAGCTGTTGTCGGAATTTTTTAAGCAGCGCGATCGGGTGATTGTGTTGAGCGGGGATATTCACTATGCTGCTGCTGTGCGGCTGAGTTATTGGTCTGATTGTCATTTTGGCGATTCTCGGCCGAATATTGAGCCTTTGACGAGGGATAATTATCGGTCAAATTGTCAATATTCTGTGTTGGCGCAGTTGACTGCTAGTGCTTTGATCAATGAAGAGTGGAAAACGCATTTAATTCATACTAAGATTAAGTCGCTGCTTCCCGAGCGATCGCACGAATGTTTGGGATGGAATGAGCCGCTGGAATTAATGAAAATTTCGAGGAGTGGCAAAAAAAAGAAAGCTCTGGCGGCTGCTGTCAGGAACAGACAATCTCTGCCTGATTGGGGCTATCGGGTTGACTGGATTAAACGGCAAAGAGCTCGGGTATTTTTGCTGCTAGAAAAGGGAACTGCGTCAGATAGATCGCATAAAAATAAACAATTGTCATTCCTGCGTAGGTTGTGGAATTTTATATCGCTGTTGTGGCGCAATCGCTGGCTGCAAGAGGGTAATGAGATTGTGGGATATAGCAATATTGCGATCGTCAGTTTTCAGTGGCCGGCGGATAGTGATGGGGAGAAAGCGGTGATCCAAAATATTTATTGGCGGCCGCTTTGGGAGCCGGATAGTGTGGTTTACAGTCAGTATTTTGTGCCGCTGGGATTGGATGAACCAAGGGTTGATTGATCGGGTGTTCTGTATTTAAATTTAACTTTTTGGGCGTTGCTCAGAGCAACGGCACACGGGTTGAAGAGTCGATCGCCCGTTTCCCAAAACGTCGTGAAGCGTAGCTATCCCGTAGGGAATCGCCCGTTTCCCGAAAAGCCGAGATCCCTTCCCATTCTCTCGCTGTTGGGTAAATTTGACAAAATTTGATATTTTTGCTATAATTTCCTGAAATTAATCACAATTAAAGCTCAACTATAAATATATGGAAGCTGTAATTGAAAGCATTGTAAGTAAGCTGCGTTATTTAGCTAAACCGCAGCTAGAAGTTGTTCTTAATTTTGTTGATTTTATAACTTGGAAGTCAGGGCCCGGTCTGTTATCAAGAGTAAGTGATTCTGAGGCAGAAATCGGCGATCGCGAGTTTGAAATACTTTTAGATGAAGTGGCCGATGAGTTCATTAAAAACAGGGGAGTAAATGTCCCTACGCTATCGGATTTTGCGGTGAGTCGTGCTGGTATCTATGAGGATCGTCCATAGCAATGTTATGTCTTGTGGATACAAATATTTTGCTCAGGTTTGCCGATCGCTCTCATCATTATGCTCGTCTTGTGGCTGTGATGAAAGCAAACGGTGCATCACATATTTTGACGCTAAATGTTAAGGATTTTACTCGCTACGCCAGCGAAGGAATTGTGCCGATCGATCCGAATACTATCTCCGAACAATAAAAGTCGATGCTCTTTTTAAGGCAAGTAACCCAAGGTAAATAATATGATATTTTCTAATTGTACCAGTATCTCTGGATTGATTTCACCAATTTTATTTCGCAATCTTGTTTTATCCAAAACTCGCAGTTGATGGCACAATGCAACAGAATCTTGAGTCAATCCTCCCTCGCCGCCGGGAATCAAAACACAGGAAGGAAGAGAGGCACGACGTAGATTAGTTGTGAGAGGAATACTGATAACAGTAGTTGTGTATCTCGAAATTGTATCGTTTTGAAAAATAATTGTGGGACGCACGCCTGCTTGTTCGGAACCTTGTGCGGGATCGAGGTTGGCAATCCAGATTTCACCTCGTCTGATTGTCATGCCAAATCCTCATGTTTGAGGAGTTCTGAATATTCGCTGATTCCGAGTTCCGCAAGTTGTCGGTCTTCTTCGGCAAATTCGCTGTAGAGTGCAGCTAAGTTAGTTTCATCGATCGCAGGAATACTCACTAATCTGGCACGGAATTTCAGGAAGCTAATAAATTCAAATACTTGTTGGAGTTGTTCTCGATCGAGCTTTTCTAACTCTTTTTGGATTAACTCTCTCATGACAGTTATATTTGTTGTCAAGTTTTCTGTATTATAGCCCGATCGCCCATCCACAAAAAACCTGATCGCCCATCCACAAAAAACCCGATCGCACATAAACCCAAAAACTCGATCGCCCATCCACCAAAAAATCCGATCGCGGGGCCCCAGAAACCGGGTTTTTTCCGAAATACTTCCCTACAACCCACAGATTTGGGCAAAAACCCGGTTTCTTGGATTATCGGCCGCCGCTAACTCCCTCCAATCGCAGGAAATGCACCCGGCCCGAACCATCCCCCGCCACAACTGTCACTCCATCAGGTAACATTGCACAGCAACCAAATCCATAATCTCCGATGAAACTAGCAATTTCTTTGCCACTTAGCAAATCCCAGATTTTCAGGGTGTTATCTGATGAAGCGGAAATCGCTGTGAAACCATCGGGTGCGATCACTACTTTCCATATTTTGTCAGTATGACTGATGAGAGTTAAAAGTTCCGTGCCACCGTATGTATCCCAGATTTTCAAGGTATTATCTGACGAAGCAGAAATCGCGGTTTTGCCATCGGGTGCGATTGCTACTGCATTTACCCTGTCAGTATGACCGATGAGAGTTTTCAGTAT